>NZ_JBXWRY010000034.1:0-40224 GCF_059613135.1 Ruegeria sp. BHSB196 | reverse complement strand
TTCGCCATCCTTCATCACGCAGACCCGGTCGGCGATGCGGCGCACGATCCCCAGATCGTGGGTGATGAACAGCATCCCCATGTTTTCCTGTTTTTGCAGATCCGCCAGAAGCTCCAGGATCTGCGCCTGGATGGTCACGTCCAGCGCCGTGGTCGGTTCGTCCGCGATCAGGATGTCGGGCTTGTTGGCCAGCGCCAGCGCGATCATCACCCGCTGCCGCTGCCCACCGGACAACTGGTGGGGATAGGCGTCCAGCCGCTCCTCGGGGTCGCGGATGCCGACCTTGGTCAGCAATTCGACGATCCGTGCCCGCGCCGCGTCGCCGGTCAGCCCCTGATGCAGGGCCAGCGACTCGGCCATCTGCTTCTGGATCGTGTGCAGCGGGTTCAGCGAGGTCATCGGCTCCTGGAAGATGAAGCTGATGTCGTTGCCGCGCACCTCCATCAGCCGCTGTTCCGAGGCCCCGATCATCTCTTGCCCGTCGTAGACGACCGACCCTTCGACACGGGCGCTTTCGCCCAGCAGCGACACGGTGCTGAGCGCCGTGACCGATTTGCCCGACCCGGATTCGCCCACCAGGGCGACGGTTTCGCCGCGATCCACGGCAAAGGACACGCCCCGCACCGCCTCGGTCACCTGGCCGTCCTGCCGGAACGAGACCCTGAGGTTGTCCACCGCAAGCAGGCTCATGAAAACGTCTTTCTGGGGTCGAAGGCATCGCGCACGCCCTCGAAGATGAAGACCAGCAGCGACAGCATGATGGCGAAGGTGAAGAAGGCGGTAAATGCCAGCCACGGCGCCTGAAGGTTCTGTTTGGCCTGAAGGGTCAGTTCCCCCAGCGAGGGCGCCGAGGATGGCAGGCCGAAGCCAAGAAAGTCGAGCGATGCCAGCCCGCCGATGGTGCCGGTCACGATGAAGGGCATGAAGGTGAGCGTCGCCACCATCGCATTGGGCAGCATGTGGCGGAACATGATGGTCATGTTGCCGACGCCCAGCGCCTTGGCGGCGCGGACGTATTCCAGGTTGCGCGCCCGCAGGAATTCCGCCCGGACCACGCCCACGAGGCCGGTCCAGGAAAACAGGATCATCAATGCCACGAGCAGCCAGAAACTTCGCCCCAGTATGGCGAACATGATGATGATGACGTAGAGCGACGGCGTGGCCGACCAGATCTCGATGATCCGCTGAAAGACAAGGTCAAGCCAACCGCCGAAGAACCCCTGGATCGCTCCGGCGAAGATGCCGACCAGGCTGGCCACGCCGGTGACGATCAGGGTGAACAGGATCGACAGGCGAAAGCCATAGATCACGCGGGCCAGCACGTCGCGTTTGGTGTCGTCGGTGCCCAGCAGGTTCTGCCCGTTGGGCGGCAGCGGCGCCGCGCCGGGGCGATCGACCGTGGTCTTGAAGGAATAGGGTATGAGCGGCCAGATTGCCCAACCCCGTTCAAAGCCCTCGGCCTGGAAGGTTCCGGCGTCGATCTGTTCGATGATGCCCTCGGGATCGTCGAAACACGCTTCCAGCCCGCCGCTGTCGATCAGGCACTGCACCTCGGGGTCGCGATAGATCGCCTCGGTCTGGAAATCGCCGCCAAAGGTGGTTTCGGGGTAGAAATTGAAGATCGGCGTGAAGAACTCGCCACGGTACTTGACGAGGATCGGCTTGTCGTTCGCGATGAATTCGGCGAAGAGCGAGACACCGAACAGCACCGAAAAGATGATCAGCGACCAGAAGGCCCGGCCGTTGCGGCGGAAGTTGCGCCAGCGGCGCTGGTTGAGCGGAGAGAGCGCCATCTACCCCTCCCGGCTTTCAAAGTCGATGCGCGGATCGACCAGCACATACATCAGGTCGCTGATGATGCCGACGACCAGACCGAGCAGGCCGAAGATGAACAGCGTCCCGAAGATCACCGGATAATCGCGCGCCACCGCCGCCTCGAACCCCAGCCGGCCGAGACCGTCGAGCGAAAAGATCGTCTCGATGATGATCGACCCGCCGAAGAAGACACCGATGAACACGGCCGGAAAACCCGCGATCACGATCAGCATCGCGTTGCGGAAGACATGGCCGTACAGCACGCGACGTTCGCTCAGCCCCTTGGCGCGGGCGGTCATGACATAGTGTTTCTTGATCTCGTCCAGGAACGAGTTCTTGGTCAGCAGCGTGAGCGTCGCGAAGGCCGAGATGGTCGAGGCCACCACCGGCAGCGTGATGTGCCAGAAATAATCCAGGATCTTGCCGGTGAGGCTCAGGCTCTCCCAATTGTCCGAGGTCAGCCCGCGCAGCGGGAAGATCTGCCAGTAGGAGCCGCCCGCGAACAGCACCAGCAGCAGGATGGCGAACAGAAAGCCCGGGATCGCATAGGCCACGATGATCGTGCCGCTGGTCCAGGTGTCGAAGGTCGAGCCGTCCTTGACCGCCTTGCGGATGCCCAGCGGGATCGAGACCAGATAGGCGATCAGCGTGGACCACAGGCCCAGGGAGATCGAGACCGGCATCTTCTCCAGCACCAGATCGACCACGCTGATCGAACGGAAATAGCTCTGGCCGAAATCCAGCGTCAGATAGTTGCCCATCATGGTCAGGAACCGTTCCAGCGGCGGCTTGTCGAAACCGAATTCGCGTTCCAGTTCTTCGATGAATTCCGGAGGAAGGCCGCGCGCGCCCACATAGCGTTCGTTGGCGCCGCCCGTCTGCCGTTCGATGTCGCCGCCACCGCCCGCGATGCCTTCGAACACGTCGCCACCGCCCTCCATCTGGGCGATGATCTGTTCGACCGGGCCGCCCGGCACGAATTGCACGAGGGTGAAATTGATGATCATGATCCCCAACAGCGTGGGGATCACCAGCAACAAGCGTCGAAGTATATAGGCTCCCATGGGGGCGGCTTACCTCAACGCACCCGAGGCTTTCAATGCCGCTTCTTTCTCGGCGTTGATCCACCACAGATCCTCGACCCCAAGGGCATAGGGCGGCAGGTTTTCGGGGTATTCGTACATGTCCCAATAGGCGACCCAGTATTTACCCAGATACCAGGTGGGCACCATGATCCGTTTGGCGCGCAATACCCGGTCCAGAGCCCGGACATTGGCCTGCAGCTCCTCGGCCTCGGTGGCGGCCACGATGTTGTCGATCAGCGGTTCGATGTCCGGCCCGTGCACCCCTGAAGGGTTGAAGACGGAATAGCTGGCCGCCTCGGTCCCGAACTGCTGATAAAGTCCGGTCGAGGGCTGCAACGACATCGGGTAGCCGCCCATGATCATGTCGAAATCCCGGTCCCGGCGGCGCAGCGTGAACTGCGCGTTGTCCACGCGGTTGTAGATCGCGTCGATGCCCATGGCGCGCAGATTGTCCACGAAGGGCTGGATGATACGGTCGAGCGTGGGTTGATCCGACAGAAACTCGATGCGCAACACCTCGCCCTGTGCGTTGCGCCGGATGCCGTCGTCGCCCACGGTCCAGCCGGCTTCGTCCAGCAATTGCATCGCCTTGCGCAGATTGCGGCGGTCGTTCTGGCGATCGGGTCGGGAGGTGTGGGCGACCACCGGCTCCTCGGTGAGCACAGCCGGATCGAGCGCGTCGCCGAGGCTTTCCAGTATTTCGCGCTCGCGGCCTTCCGGCAGACCGGTCGCTTCGAGATGCGTGCCTTCCCAGAACGAGTCGCGCTGCTGGAACAGCCCGTATTGCAGGCTTTCGTTGGTCCACTCGAAATTGAACGCCAATTGCACCGCCTCGCGCACCCGGATGTCCTGAAATTTCGGGCGGTCGAGGTTCATGACGAAGCCGCCGGCTGACGGCACGTCGCCGTCCAGCAGCTCGGCCTTGACGATATGGCCTTTCGCGATTGCCGGAAAATCATAGGCCGTGGCCCAGCTTTTCGAGTTGTTCTCCTGACGCAGCGTGAAGGTTCCGGCCTTGAATCCTTCCATCGCGGCGATCGAGTCGCTGAAATACTCGATGCGGATGGTGTCGTAGTTGTTGCGGCCCACATTCACGTTCACATGGTCGCCCCAGTAGTCCGGGTTCCGCTTGTAGACGATCCGGCGGTTGATGTCGTAGCTGTCCAGAACGTAGGGGGCGGAGCCGATGCCCGGTTCCAGCCGGGGCTTGTCGAGCCTGCGGTTCTCGGGGTCGGCGTCGAACCATTTCTTGGAGAACACCGGAGTGCCGCCGACCTGCGTGATCAGCGCCCGGCGGGGAATGTCCGGCGCGAAATGGAACTTGACGCGGTGGGTATCCAGCGCCTCGGCCTTGGGAATGCGTTTGCGCACCGCATCGGCATAGGATTTCAACCCCTGATCCAAAAGGATGTTGTGGGAAAAGACCACGTCCTCGGCCGTGACCGGAGTTCCGTCGGAAAATCTTGCTTCCGGGCGCAGGTTGAAGATCACCCAGTCCTGGCTTTCGGGGTATTCCAGGCTCTCGGCCAGCAGCCCGTAATAGGAGGCGGGCTCATCATAGGACGGGATCAGCAGGCTTTCATACTGATCCGCAGAACGCGCCCCCGCGCGGCCCTGGCGCGTGAACGGGTTGAAGCTGTCGAAGGTGCCCTGCGCGGCATAGGACAGTTCGCCCCCGCGCGGCGCGTCGGGATTGACATAGTCGAAATGCGCAAACCCCTCGGGGTACTTCAGATCGCCGAATTCCGAGAAACCGTGGCTCTTGATGATGCGCTCTTCGGCCAGGAGCGGCGAGGCCGCCAAGGCCAGAACGGACGCAAGCCCCAGAAACAGCGCCACATACCACGGTCTTGCATCGACGACTCGGGCGCGGCTTGGGGCTCGGGGTGGTCGCATCGGGCTCGTCCTCCGGGGTCGGTTTCGTTCTTGATCTTGTTGCCGCTAGCTAAAGGTCCAGCCGCGCCAGTTTCAAGTTTAGAATATGTGAACGCTTCGTGAAGGGTTTCTTACGCAAAAATTGTTGTCGGAAATATGTTATGGTTGGCCGATGCGTGCGTCTGGGTGTTCCGAATGACGGGCCGAAGTTCGGCAAAGCCAATGACATTGGCCGTGTTCCTGCGCGAGGAATCCGCTTTCCTGATCGGGTTTGCCACCTTTGCGATGTTTCAGTTCGGCGCCGACGACTGGCTGTACGGCCTGTCCGATCCGTTCATGGCCTTGTTGCTGTTCCTGTGGCTTTTCGGGACCGTGCTGTGGGCCTCGTTCGGGGTGGTTCGGCACGCAGATGCGCTGGCGGAACTGCTTGGTGAACCCTATGGCACCCTGATCCTGACGGTTTCCGTCATCGGGATCGAGGTTTCGCTCATCGTTGCGGTCATGTTGTCCGGGGATTCGGCCCCGACCCTTGCCCGTGACACGATGTTTGCCGTCTTGATGATCGTGCTGAACGGTCTGGTCGGCGCGGCGCTTCTGTTCGGCGGCTTGCGGCATTCCACCCAGGACTACAACCTTGCGGGCGCGCGCTCGTTTCTTGCGGTCCTGTTCCCGCTTTCGACCCTGGCGCTGGTGCTGCCGCGCTTCACGACCTCGACGCCCGATGCCACCTACTCGCCCCTTCAGGCGGTCATCCTGGCCAGTTCCACAACCCTGATGTACCTGGTCTTTCTGGGGATTCAGACGACACGGCACCGGAATTTCTTCGAACAGCCCTCAAGGGCGGAGGACAATCCCGGCCGCGGTCCCGAACCGTCGGAGACCCACGAAAGCCACGGCCCGGTCCGGTCCGGCACGTATCACGCGGTCTTGCTGATCCTGACGCTGCTGCCGATCGTGCTGCTGTCCAAGCGCGTCGCCAAGCTCGTCGATTTCGGCATCGTCGGCGTCGGCGCACCCGCCGCCTTGGGCGGGGTCTTGATCGCGTTGCTGATCCTCACGCCGGAAAGCATGGCCGCCGTGAACGCCGCCCGCAAGAACCGTCTGCAACGCTCGGTCAACCTTCTGCTGGGTTCGGCGCTTGCATCCATTGGCATGACGGTTCCGGCCGTGCTCGCCATCGGGCTGATCATCAACGAACCGGTGCCGCTTGGGTTGGATGACGCTTCGATCCTGATGCTGCTGCTGACCCTGCTGGTCAGCGCCCTGACCTTCGGCGGCACCCGGACCAGCATCCTGCAGGGCGCCGTGCACCTGGTGCTGTTTCTGGTCTACGTGATGCTGATCTTCAATCCCTGAGCAGACGGGACAAAAAGGCCAGCCGTTGCGTTGCGCCCCGGCTGGCCTTCTTTTGGAATTCGCGAATGCGGTCTCAGTCGTCCAGGCTGTCCAGATAGGCAATCAGGTTCACCCGATCGTCGAGTTTCTTCAGGCCGGCAAAGCTCATCGACGTGCCTGGAACCGCACCACTGGGTTTTTCCAAGAAAGCGTTCAGTTCCTCAACGGTCCAATCGCCGCCTTTTTCCTCCATGGCACCGGAATAGCTGAACCCTTCCGCCGACGCGATCGGGCGGCCGACGATACCATAGAGATGCGGACCCGTGCCGTTCACGCCATCCTCCAGCTTGTGGCAAGCGGCGCATTTTTTGAAGACATTGGCGCCTTTTCCGACATCGGCAGCCATCATCAATTCGTCGAAGTTCACCTCCTCGGCCTCTGTGACTTCGTCGGTGGGCGCTTCGGTCTCGATGATATAGGCGGCCTCCCCGTGACCCCCAACGTGAAAGAGAACCTCGGCCGCCCATTTGGCCAGAAGGAACGCCAGCAAGGCGCCGAACAGGCCGGCAGCGGCCTTGGTAACTGTCATCGTGTCGAACATTGATCGCGAGTCCATAATCAGCTGTCTGCGCGGGTGTCTAAGGCTTCCCCTTGCAAGAGGCAAGGTATAGACACCGCGACCAAACGCCCAATTCACGAACTTGTTGCACGGAATCGACCAAATGACACAACGCATCGCATTTCAGGGCGAACCCGGCGCCTACAGCCACGAAGCGTGCCGGAATGCCCGGCCGGACATGGACGCCCTGCCCTGCCGCACCTTCGAAGACGTGATCGAGGCGGTTCGGTCCGGTGAAGCCGAGCTGGCGATGCTGCCGGTCGAGAACTCGACCTATGGCCGCGTGGCCGACATCCACCGGCTGTTGCCCCACAGCGGTCTGCACATCATCGACGAAGCCTTCGTGCGGGTGCACATCAATCTTCTGGGCGTGCCCGGAGCGCGGATCGAGGACATCGAGGAAGCCCATTCTCATCTGGTCCTGCTGCCCCAGTGCGAAGGGTTTCTGCGAAGCCACGGCATCCGCGGGCGGGTCAGCCCGGACAATGCCCGCGCCGCCCGCGAAGTGGCCGAACGCGGCGAAAAGAGCCATGCCGCCCTGGCCAGCGAACTGGCCGCCGAGATCTACGGGTTGAAGGTGCTGGCGCGCCACATCGAGGACCGCGGCGACAACACGACCCGGTTCCTCGTCATGTCGCGCCAGACCGATGAAACGCGCCGGGGCGCGTTCGGCATGATCACCAGTTTCGTGTTTCAGGTGCGCAACATTCCGGCCGCGCTCTACAAGGCTTTGGGCGGGTTCGCCACCAACGGCGTCAACATGACCAAGCTGGAAAGCTACATGATCGACGGATCCTTCACGGCGACGCAGTTCTACGCCGACATCGTCGGGCATCCCGAGGACCAGAACGTCCGCTACGCGATGGACGAACTGAAGCATTTCACGACGAATGTCGAAGTCCTGGGCGTCTACCCGGCCGCGCGCCCCCGCAGCTGAACCTTTGGCCCGGGCGGATACCGGGATGGGCGGTCACGCCGTTTCGGCATAGCGTTGCTCCATCCGCGCGGCATATTCCGCCAGCCTCTTGTTGAACCGCCGCCTGAGCCGGTTCTTGCCGAGTTTCAGCGATTGCAGCAGCAGGCGCGCCGGCAGGGTCGTGGCGGCAAACTCGATTTCGACGAGCAGCCGGGTCCGGCCGGGCGACAAGGCCACAAGCTCGACCTGGGTCCGGCCGCTCATCCCCTTGCTGCTGGAGTCGAATCGCATGTGGTGCGGGGCCTCGTATTCCGACAGCACGACGCGGATCTGCCGCCTCTTGCCGCGCATCTCGAAGGCCGTGGTCCAGGCCATCCCGACGCCCACCGGTGCCTGCGGGTCTTCGCGCGTCACTTCGATGCCGCGCCGGATGGCCAGCCGTTCGAACCGGCCGAAGTCGGAAATCATCTCGAAAACCGCGCCCGCCGGCGCTTCGATATCTGCACTGCCTGAAAACCGCATCCCTTTCCCCGGCCTTGTTCGTGGTCTTCGTGTATCGGGTCAGTCCAACGTATCCGCAAGCCAGTTCTGCAACAAGAAATGCGCGATGGCCCCTTTTCGCGCGGGCAGGAGCCCGGGGTGCTCGCCGGCAAAGGCCTGCATCATCTCGGACTTGCCGACCCAGACCGCGTCCTCGATCTCGGTCGGATCGATGCGAATCTCGCGCGACAGGGCCTCGCCGGCGCAGCCGAACATCAGCGACGTGGGAAACGGCCAGGGCTGGCTGGCCAGATAGCTGACCGGGCCGACGGGGATGCCGGCTTCTTCCAGGACTTCCCGGCGCACCGCAGCTTCCAGCGTTTCGCCGGGTTCGACAAATCCGGCCAGCAGGGAATACATCCCCTCCGGCCATCCGGGCGACCGCCCCATCAGCACCGAATCGCCATGGGTGATCAGCATAATCACGACCGGGTCCGTCCGCGGAAAGTGCTGGCCGCCGCAGTCCGGACAACTGCGTTGCCACCCGGCCTGGGACACCACGCTCCTGCTGCCGCAGCGGGCACAGAACCGATGCGTCTCGTGCCAGCCGACAATCGCCTTGGCCGTCGCCGCCAGTTCGGCGTCCAACGGGCTGAGCCGCGTCATGACGCGCCTGAGCTCGGCAAAGACCTGGCCTTGCGGAAGGTCGGGATGTTGCTGCTCGGTCCGGTCCACAAATGCGCCAACGCCGGACAGATCGAGACCCTCGGCCGGCCAGTTCGAAATGTCAGCCGCAAAGACAGGCGCACCGTCGTCCGACACCCCGAGGAACACCATCTCTTCGACCGCGCCCCCGGGGCCGTCCTGCATCAATGGGTGGGAAACCGGCACCATCGCCAGTTCGTTCAGCCGTTCGCCCTGCACCAGGATCTTGCCGCGCCACAGCAGAAGGCCGCGCGCCTCGGGATGCGCTCTAGCGCGCTCCAGGGCCGCGTCGTCGCCGCGCATCTGTGCGGCCCGGTCAAAACCCGCTCCGCCGAAAGTGACCAATTCCGCCCGTTTCATCCGCCCGCCTCCCAAGATTTGCCCAGGGCTGCCACGATTGGCGGCACGGCGCAATGCCCGGCTGCGGGCCTCTCAAATTGCGACAAATTCGTACAGGCCATATTGTCATCCAAGTTCCCGCTTGAAATCGCCGTTCTTTCAACGTGTTAAATTTCTGCAAGTTGAATTGAATTGTTCGAGACTCCACCGCTTCCATGACGCAGGACACAAGCGACCTGAAAGACCCGTCGATGCCCGGCGCGGCAAGAACAGCGTGCCTCAGGCTTTTGGCGACATCCGACCTTCACATGAACCTGATGGGGTTCGACTATTATGCCGATCGACCCGAGCCGACGATCGGGTTTGTCCGCACCGCCAGCCTGATCCGCCAGGCGCGTGCCGAGGCCGAGGCCGTGGGCGCATTGGTCGTGCTTTTGGACAATGGCGACTCGTTGCAGGGAACGCCGCTGGGCGACTGGGCGGCGGAACGGGCCGGAACGCGGCACCCGTTGGTGCGAGCGTTCGGTCGGCTCGGCTATGACGCGATCGGATTGGGCAACCACGACTTCAATTTCGGATTGGAAACGCTGGACGCGATCGCGGGCGGCGCGACCTGCCCCGTCCTGTGCGGAAACTTGACCCGCAACGACGCCCGGCAGTCCTGGCAGCCATTTGCGGTTCTGGATCGGAAGTTGCGGATCGGCCAGAGGATGCGGCCGATACGGATCGGCGTGTTCTCGGTTCTGCCGCCGCAGACCGTAGCCTGGGAAGCGCATCTGCTGGCCGGCAAGGTCGAGGCGGCGGACATCGTGGACGCGGCGCGCACGTTGACGGAACGGCTGCGCGGCCTGGGGTGCGACCTTGTTCTGGCCCTGGCCCATTCCGGCCTTTCGGCCGAGGACACCCGGCCCGGATTGGAAAACGCCGTGGTGCCGCTGTCGAAAATCGCGGGGCTCGATGCGATCGTGGCGGGCCACACCCATCTGACGCTGCCGGGGCCCGGCCAACCGGAATTGCAGGGCCTGGATGCGCGCAACGGTTTCGTGCATGGCAAACCCGTGGTGATGCCGGGGTCGGCGGGGTCGCATCTGGGCCTCATCGACCTGTCGCTGGCGCCGGAACCCGGCGGGACGTGGCGCATCGCGGATCGGCGGGTCAGCTTGCGAGCGATCTACGAACGCGACGGTGCAGGCGCCTTGCGCCCCTTGGCGGAGGAAGAGCCGGAACTTGCGCGGGATTTCGCAACCGGTCACGCGGAAACCCGAGAACGGATGGGGCGTTCAGTTGGACGCATCAGCCAACCTTTGCACAGCTATTTCTGTTTCTGCGCGCCGGATCGCGGGCTGGCGCTGGTTGCGGCGGCGCAGGCGGCGGCGTTGCGCGCCCTGACGGCCGGTTCGGCCGAGGCCGGACTGCCGCTGTTGTCGGCCACCGCCCCGTCCAAGTTCGGCGGCCGCGCCGGCCCGCGCTTTTACACCGACGTGCCCGCCGGTGGTGTTTCGATGCGGAACGTCGCGGATCTCCACGTCTTTCCCAACGAATTGCGCGCCGTGGTCATATCCGGCGCCCAGTTGCGCGACTGGCTGGAGATGTCGGCGAGTCTGTTCAACCGGATTTCGCCCGGCGTTCGGGACATCGACCTGATTAACCCGGCGTGGGCCGGTCACAACTTCGACGTGATCCATGGTGTCAGCTACGTCATCGATGTCAGCGCACCGGCGCGCTTTCAAGCGGACGGGCGTCTTGCAGACCCAAACAACCGGCGGATTCGCGATCTGCATCTGGGTGGAAAACCCGTTTGCGACGATCAGCAGTTTCTGGTGGCTCTGAACAACTACCGCGCCAGCGGCGGCGGCCAGTTCATGGCGCTGGAGAACGCACGGCATGTCGCCCTGCCGGCGATCCGCATTCAGGATCTGTTGCGCGACTATCTTGCTGGCCGATTGCCGGGCGATGACCTGACTGATTGTCCCGGCCCATGGCACTTCGCACCTGTCCGCTCTGCGCAGGTCGTGTTTCGCACCGGGCCGGATGCCCGGAAGTATCTCGGCGAAATCGCGGGGTTCAGACCGGAGACGATCGGCATCGACGAGAACGGGTTTCTCTGCCTCCGGCTGCATCTCTGACGGGTTGTCAACGGGCGGCAACTTGCCTATATCGCTGGGTGAGAGGTTGGCGCGGGCGAGCGCCTCGCCAACCTGGTCAGGTCCGGAAGGAAGCAGCCACAACGAGTCCCGCTTGGGTCGATGTCCAACCTCTCACTTTCCTCTAGATGGTGTTTCGGTCACGGGCCGATCAGGGTCGGCCAGACCGCGGCGTTCCGGCGGGCGAAGGCGCCCAGATGCCCGACATCCCTCAAGCCGAAGTCCCGCGGGTCCAGTTCGTGCCGCCGCGCGCCGTCGCCATACACTTCGGCAAGGCGCCACACGCATTTCGGCGGAATCACATGATCGTCGGTGAAGGCAAAAAGTTCGACCGGTGCGCCGGACCGGCTCCAGTCAAGTCTGGGCAGGGTTTTTCCGGCTTCCGGTAGATAGCTTTCACGCGACGTGCACCATTTGCGCCATTGCCAATAGACGCGCGGCGGCAGGTCCGCGCCGAATCCCACCAGTCGCCCGGGCAGGTACCCCATAGCCTTCACCAGCAGCGGCACATGCCCGAACCAGAACATGCGTGCCAGCCCCTGATAGGGCCAGGGGTGGTCCTGATGATGAACGAGACCGGAACAGACGCAGATCATCCGGTCGATTTCTTCGATGCCCGGTTGCAGAGGCCCCAGCATCCCGCCGACCGAATGACCGATGACCCAGAGCGGCACACCGGGGAAACGCCGCCGCATCTCGTCGCGCGCGGCGGGCATGTCCCTGAGCGCCCAATCGGCCATCGTGACCGTTGAATCCTTCAGTCGGCCGGTCAGAGAATGGCCGAAATCGCTGTAGTCGTAGGTCAGACAGGCCATGCCCCGCTCTTGCGCAAGCCACCTGGCGAAGTGCTGGTAATAGTCGCGGGGGACTCCGGTGGCGCTGTTGATCACAACGGCGGTCTCAGGGTTTCCGGTCGGGCAGTAGAGCCGCGCGGCCAGTTGCGTCGCGCCGGCGGGAATCCAGAGATCCTCGACCAGAACCGAGCCTTGGGTATCCAACATTTCGACCTCCCGCGATTTCTGGACCAATCGGTCTACTCCTTATCACTGGACCAATCGGTCCAGACCTGTCAACAATCGCTTCAAATGACCGAACGTCCGCTTCCGACCAAGGACCGCCTGATCCGGACCGCCGCCGAACTGTTCCAGCGTTCGGGCTATCATGGCGTGGGCCTTTCCGAAGTGCTTGCGGCGGCGGATGCTCCCAAAGGATCGTTGTATCACCATTTCCCGAACGGAAAGGCCGATCTGGCGCTAGCCGCGGCCACCTGGGCGTCGGACGGTATGCTGCGGCTTATCGCGGCCTCGTTCGAACCGGCGGAGACTTTTGGGCAGGGGGTCGATACGCTGTGCCACAAGATCGCAAAGCTATTCGACCGATCCGGGCAATGGGACACCTGCCCGATCTCGGCGACGTTGTTCGAAGGTCCGGACAACATCAGCTTTCGCGATCATGCCTATCACCTTTACGAAGGCTGGATCTCCGAAGTCGCCCATCATGCCGGGCGGCTGGGGGTGGAACGACCCGAGGAAGCTGCCGACACGCTGTTCATCCTGCTGCAGGGTGGGTGGCAACTGGCGCGCGCCCGGCGAAACTCGGACGTGCTGCGGGCGCTGCCGCGTCAGCTGTGCATGTCGGATGCGCCGAAGCGTCAGAGTTGATCGGTGTTGAAGGTGTCACAATCCGCGATGTTGCCGCTGTCGAACCCCCGTTCGAACCAGGCCGACCTTTGCGCGGATGTGCCATGGGTGAAGGTATGCGGCCGCGGGATCCGCCCCGCCTGACGCTGCAAGCGGTCGTCGCCGATCATGCGGGCCGCGTTCAGGGCCTCTTCCAGATCGCCGCGGTCCATCAGCCCCTGGACCGACCGCGCCCAGACACCCGACAGGCAATCCGCCTGCAGTTCCAGCCTGACCGTCAGGGCATTGGCCTGCACCTGCGACACGCGCCGCCGCAGGTCGTCCACCTGAGGCAGTATGCCCAACTCATTCTGAACATGATGCGCCACCTCATGCGCAATCACGTAAGCCGCTGCAAAGTCCCCGCCGGCCCCGAGTTGGCGTGACAAGGTGGCAAAAAAATCCGTGTCCAAATAAGCTTTGCGATCGACTGGGCAGTAGAACGGTCCTGTCGCGCCGCTGGCGCCGCCGCAGGGGCTTTGCGTGACCCGCGAGAACAGGACCAAGGTTGGCGGTGTGTAGTTTTGGCCCAACTGTTCCTTGAATACTGCCGTCCATACATCCTCGGTCGTTGCCAGAACGCGCGAGGTGAACTCAGCCGCGCGTTGATCCGCCTCGGATATCTGAGCCGGCGACTCAACCTGCACCCCAGGGCCGTCCAGCAACTTGGACATATCGACACCGAACACAGCGCCCAATACCAGAATAATCAGGAGTCCACCCAGACCGATTCCGCCTGCACCGGTGGCCATGCGCCGTCGACCTCGCCGGTCTTCGATGTTGCGGCTGCCACGAACGCCACGCAATCGCATCAATCAATCCCCATACATAAACCAAGCGTCACACTATCACCTTAGCCCGTCTCATCAAAGTGTCCTTGAGGAATCGGCTTGACCGGTCGGTACCGCGCGGATAGCGATTGAGTGATGGTTTCCGCCCGCGTCTGCGGTCGGGATGAAAAGGGAACACGGTGCGGCCCGAAAGGGCCAAGGCCGCGACTGCCCCCGCAACTGTAGGCGGAGAGCAAAGCCGAAACGCCACTGGCCATATGGCCGGGAAGGTCGGCCGAGCGACGACCCGCAAGTCAGGAGACCTGCCATCGGCACGACAACTCGAACTCGGGCGGGGTGTCCGGGCGGGGTCCGATGGCCAGGCGCCGTCCTTCCCGACCGTCCATCCCGCCGCAGCGCGGAGGGCGCATCATGACCTGGACGACCAAGACGCATCATTTCACCGCAACCTTGTGCCAGAAGACCGGCAGGCACTGCCCCGCCCTGTCGCGCATGGCGGAGAAGCTGGCGGAGGCGATGGCGGCGTCCAAGCCGGTCACGGCAAAGGCGTTCGAGATCGAGGGCTCCGTTGCCCTGACCCATTGCGCTGCTGGATGCCACGCCCGGTTCGCGGCGGATCACCAGCGCATTCGGGTCTTCTGCGGTGTGGGTGGAGCCGACGATCGCGAGCAATTGGACCTGTTCGCGGACATGCTCTTGGGTCCGGCTTCGTTCGCCATGCCGGCGGGCACGTTCGATACGCGCCCTTGCGCCGTTCTGGAAGCGGTGGCGCGGGAACCCGCCAAAGCCGCGTTTCAAGGGCAGCTGTCGCCCGCGTGACGCGCTTCGCCAGGCGGCCTCATGGCCGGTTCGGCACGGCCTGTCCCTTGAGCGCCCAGTCCATCTGTCCCTCGGTTTCGACCGCGCAGGGGCGGACCGCGCGCAGGCGCTTCAGGGCGGCTCCGGGTTGTTCCCCGCATTCGATCATCAGCCGCAGCGCCGCCATGCCCGACCGGCCGCACCCGCCGCGGCAGTGGATCAGCACCCGTCCACCGCCGGACAGCGCCTGCCGCGCCGAGGCGCTGGCCTGCGCCCATTTGGCCCGAACGTCCCGGGATGGCGCGTCGAAATCCTCGACCGGCAGATGCACCCAGCGGCTGGCCCGGCCCTGGATGTCCGTCCCGAAATGCCGGGCCCCGTCCTGAATCATCTCGACCTCGGTCGTCATCGACATCACCAGACCCGGCTTCCAGTCCGCAATCGTGTCGAGGTCTTCGCGATAGTTTCCGCTCTTTCCGGGCATCTGACAGATCGCCAGGGTGCCGCCGCCCACCTGCAAACCGTAAATCACCAACTGCGACACGATCAGATCCCTCCTGAAACCAATGCACTCGAATTCGGAAATCTCAATCGGTATCCCAGAGTTTTACCCGCCGCCGCCCACATTCCCAACCAAAAACGCGCTCGCGTGCTGTGGACGCGGGGCAAGCGGGACACTACGCTGCGGTTTCAGGACGAATCCGGCTGAGCAGAAATGACCGATACCGCACCCGCCCCCTATCAGGTTCTCGCCCGCAAATACCGCCCCGAAACCTTCGCCGATCTTGTGGGACAGGATGCGATGGTCCGGACGCTCAAGAACGCGTTCGAAGCGGACCGGATCGCGCAGGCCTTCATCATGACGGGCATCCGGGGGACCGGCAAGACCACCACCGCGCGGATCATCGCCAAGGGCATGAACTGCATCGGGCCGGACGGCAACGGCGGGCCGACCACCGATCCCTGTGGCCAGTGCGAGCATTGCTTGGCGATCATGGAAGGTCGCCATGTCGATGTGATGGAGATGGACGCGGCATCGCGCACCGGCGTGAACGACATCCGGGAAATCATCGACTCGGTGCGCTATCGCGCGGCCAGCGCGCGCTACAAGATCTACATCATCGACGAGGTTCACATGCTCTCGACCAGCGCCTTCAACGCGCTGCTCAAGACGCTGGAGGAGCCGCCAGCGCATGTGAAGTTCATCTTCGCCACGACCGAGATCCGCAAGGTGCCCGTCACGGTCCTGTCCCGCTGCCAGCGCTTCGATCTGCGCCGCATCGAGCCCGAGGACATGATCGGCATGTTGCGCCGGATCGCCGACGCTGAGGGCGCGCGGATCGCCGAGGATGCCCTGGCGCTGATCACCCGCGCCGCCGAGGGGTCGGCGCGGGATGCGACCTCGCTCCTGGATCAGGCGATTTCCCACGGGGCCGGGGAAACCACCGCCGATCAGGTCCGCGCGATGCTGGGACTGGCCGACCGGGGCCGGGTGCTGGACCTGATGGACATGATCCTGCGCGGCGATGCGGCCGGGGCTCTGACCGAACTGGGCGGGCAATATGCCGAAGGCGCCGACCCGCTGGCGGTGCTGCGCGATCTGGCCGAGATCACCCACTGGGTCTCGGTGGTCAAGATCACGCCCGACGCCGCCGAAGACCCGACCGTGTCGCCCGACGAACGGGCCCGTGGCCTGCAGATGGCCGAGGCGCTGCCGATGCGGGTGCTGACGCGCATGTGGCAGATGCTTCTGAAGGCCCTGGAAGAGGTCGCCGCCGCCCCCAACGCGATGATGGCCGCCGAGATGGCCGTGATCCGGCTGACCCATGTGGCCGACCTGCCGAGCCCGGAGGAACTGGTCCGCAGGCTTCAGGACAACCCGCCACCGCAACAAGCCGCGCCGCGCGCCGGATCGACATCCGTTTCCGGCAAGGGCGCGCCCGTCGCGCAACAGGCGCGCGCTGCGGTCCCCACCGTTGCGTCCTCGCCGGGCGGCCGCGGTTCCGCACCGACCGCGGCGCTGGCGCGGGAGGCACAGGCGGCGCTGGCGCGCTATCCAACCTTCGATCACGTTGTCGAACTGATCCGGGCCAATCGGGATGTCAAGCTGCTGGTCGAGGTGGAAAGCGGCGTACGTCTGGTCTCGTATCAGCCCGGCCGGATCGAGTTCACACCCAGCGAACAGGCCCCGACCGATCTGGCGCCACGGCTGGGATCCTCGTTGCAGCGTTGGACCGGCAATCGCTGGGCCGTGTCGATCGTGTCGGATGGCGACGCTCCCACGATTGCGGAACGGCGCAACGCTGCCGAGCTAGCGCTGCGCGACGAGGCTCAGGCGCATCCCTTGGTGCAAGCCGTTCTGGCGCATTTTCCTTCGGCCCGGATCACGCGGATTCAGACACCGGAGCAGCGCGCGGCGCAAGTCGAGACCGAAGCCCTTCCCGAGGTCGAGGACGAATGGGATCCCTTCGAGGAGGAGTGACCCCGCACCACCGTCTGCGGCGCCGACACCGGTGTCGCAAACAGGCTTGAAGCGGTCCCGGCCGGGGCCCACTCTCGGGCGAAATCCCATGAAAGGCGCGCCATGCGAACATCGCCCCTGCATCCCCGGTTCGGCCTGATCGTCCATGACGTCGATCTGCGCGACGTGACCGCCGAGACTCTGTATCCCGAGATCAGACACGCCTTCGAGACCCACTCGGCGCTTCTGTTCCGCGGTCAGTCGATTTCGGACGAGGATCACGTGCGCCTGGGCGCGTTGTTCGGCCCGCTGGAAAACCGCGAGGCAATGGCGGCCGGGCGCGATGTGGCGTTCGAAGTCTCGGAACTCACGAACGAGACCGAGGCCGGCCTGCGCGCCCGCGACGATCTGCGGCTTCTGGACTTGCAGGCCAACATGCTGTGGCACACCGACAGCACCTTTCTGCCGACGCCGGCGCTGATCAACATCCTGACGGCCAAGGTGGTGCCGCCCAGTGGCGGTGAAACCGAAATCGCTTCGACGCGCGCCGCCTGGACGGACATGCCGGAGGAACTGAAATCGCAACTGCGCGATGCGATCATCTGGCACCGGCTGTCGCATTCGCGGTCGAGGATTTCCCCAGACCTGGCCGCCTTGCCGCGCATGACCCGCTGGCCCGACCGGCCCTGGCGCGCGGTCTGGCCCAACCCCGTGACCGGGGAAGAGGCGCTGTTCATCGCGTCGCATGCCTTTGCCATCGAAGGTCTGGGGCACGCCGAGAGCCAGGACATCCTCGAAGCGGCCCTGGCCTTCTGCACGCGCCCGGACTACGTCTATTCACACCGTTGGGAGGTGGGCGACGTGCTGATCTGGGACGAACGCGCAACGTTACACCGGGGCAGGCCCTGGGATTACGACCACCCGCGCACCCTGCGCTCGATCTGCTGCTCTGTCACGGAAGCCGACGGGCTGGCCGCAGTCCGGGTGATCTGAACCGGCGCGGCGCGGCGGCGATCCTGCCTGCCGCACGATCCCGACACGCCGACCCTTGTACCGCGCCGCCGGCCCCCGTATCTAGGCGCGGAACGGACAGACAGGAGACTTCCCATGCTCAAAGGACTCGGCGGATTGGGCGATATGGCCAAGATGATGAAATCCGCGCAGGAACTGCAGGTCAAGATGACCCAGATGCAGGAAGAGCTGAACAGCATCATGGTCACGGGCGAGGCCGGCGCCGGGCTGGTCAAGGCGACCGCCTCGGCCAAGGGGGAACTCAAGGCGCTCGACATCGATCCGTCGATCTTCAACGGCGACGACAAGGAAGTGGTCGAAGACCTGATCCTGGCCGCCATCAAGGACGCGCAGTCCAAGGCCGCCGAGAAATCGCAGGAAGAGATGGCGAAGCTCACCGAAAGCATGGGTCTGCCGAAAGACATCAAGCTGCCGTTCTGATACAAGCTCCTGACGGAACAAGGGCCAGGCGCGCGTCGTCCGGCCGGATTGCAGGAACGCGCAGGTGAGTTCGAACCGCGACATCGACATTCTGATCGAGCTTATGGCCAAGCTGCCGGGGCTTGGCCCGCGTTCGGCCCGCCGCGCCGTCCTGCACCTGATCCGCAAGCGCGCCCTGCTTTTGACGCCACTTGCCGACGCCATGCAGCAGGTGGCGGCCACCGCGCGCGAATGCCTCAACTGCGGCAATGTCGGCACTACCGACATTTGCGACATCTGCGAAAGCGAGGACCGTGCCACCGGAGAGTTGTGCGTGGTCGAGGATGTGGCCGACCTCTGGGCGATGGAGCGCGCCGGTGTGTTCAAAGGCCGCTACCACGTATTGGGCGGCACGCTGTCGGCGCTGGACGGGGTCGGCCCGGACGAGCTGCGCATTCCCCGCCTGAAGGACCGGGTGACGGCGGAAGGCATCACCGAAGTGATCCTTGCGCTGAACGCCACGATCGACGGCCAGACCACCGCCCATTACATCGCGGATCAGTTGGAGGGGCAGGTCCGCCTGACCTCGCTGGCGCAGGGGGTGCCGATCGGCGGAGAGTTGGATTACCTGGATGACGGGACGATCACGGCGGCCTTGCGGGCGCGGAAGGAATTGTAGCGTTTCGTCCAGTGATCGAGTGTCTCACGATCTCATGAATGGCAATGGCGCTTGCTCAGGGGTAGACTTCCCGGCGAAATCGTTCAGCAAGGTTGTTCGCATGACCACGCCCGAAGATCGACTGAAGGAACTCGGGCTGACGCTGCCCCCGCCCACGAAAGTGCCGGATGGGCTGCACCTGCCGTTCGCGTTCGTGAATGTGCGGTTTGACCGGGTGTTGTTTTCCGGCCATCCGAAGAACGCGATGGACGGAAGCATCGCCGGACCGTTTGGACTTGTCGGCGCCGACTTGTCCACGGATCAAGCCTATGCCGAGGCCCGTGACATCGCGCTGACGGTTCTGGCAAACATCAAGGCAGAAATCGGCGAGCTTTCCAGAATAGTCGCCTGGACGCGCGTCTTTGGGATGGTCGCTTCGGCGCCCGGCTATACCGAGCAGCACATCGTGGTGAACGGATTCAGCGACCTGATCGTGGACGTTTTCGGAAAAGACGTCGGTCGCCATGCGCGATCGGCAATCGGCGTGTCCGGGTTGCCGCTCGGTTTCGCTTTGGAAATTGAAGGCGAAGCGCTCATCCAGGACGGGTCTTCAGGGTTCGTCTGATCTGCAAGGACCAACTCGGTGCAGGCCGGTGACGGTACCGGGCCTGCAACAGGCACTGTCAAGACGTGCTCCGAGTGCAGATAATGCCTTTGGTCCGCGTCGCTTCACCTGTAGCATGAACGCCAATCCAAAACTTGCCATCGGGGTTTTTCATGACGCGCCTGCTTGCCCTTGTCCTCGCCGCTTTCTCCGCCACCGCCGCCTGGTCGCAGGAACTGATCGACAAGGGCTTCGTCGAGGGCTGGAACGTCATGATGGACCCGTCGCTGGGCAACGGCTGCCTGATCCAGACGGTGTATCAGGATCTTTCCGTTGTGCGCCTGGGCTATGACGCATTGGGCAACCGGGGATATTTCACCGTCTACAACAAGGCCTGGGGCGACATCGAACCGGGCCGGTCCTATCCGATCCGGTTCGAACTGGACGGCAAGAGTTTTGACGCCACCGCCATCGGGTTCCGGCAGGACCGGATACCGGGCGCAACCGTCTATTTCACCGACCGAAACTTCGTGAACGCGATCGCCCAGAACAGGACGATGACGGTCTACAATCCCGCCGGCGACCGGGTGATGGCCATCGACCTGAAGGGTACGGCCAAGGCGCTGGACTATGCCCGTGACTGCCAGAACCGCCAGCTGTGATCCGGTTCAGCGAATCGGGTCCAATTGCGCATCCGTCGCCGCGCAGTCGCGGATCACGTCCCGGCCGCAGGGCACCGGCGCCAGATCTCGCGACAGGCACAGCCGCACTTCTGCGATATAGTTGTCCCGGCACGTGACGGTGATCATGTCCCGTTCCAGTTCGGGATTGGCCTGAACAAACGCGTCTTCGACCACCGTGGCAGGCAATTTCACGGGCCTTTCCAGCTTGCGGAACACGTCCGGTCGAGCCACCATTTCATACGCCCGCCGCGACAGCGCATAGTAATCGGCGGCACTCAGACCCGAGCAGGTGCCGTGCTTTTTCCACTGGTGCCAGGCCAGACCGGCACTGCCCTGAATATCCTCCATTTCCCGCGTCATGCCGCGGCTGGGCGGCGCCTCGGGCGTGCGGCAGAAGGACGGCCAGCCCCGGTGGTATTGCGGCCACAGCCCGTGCAGTATCCAGCCGTGATCGTGCCGTGCATCGCATTGATCGGCGCCGCGCGCATCACCTTCGACGGCGCACCAGTTGGGCGACCAGCTGAGCGACAGAACGTAGTAGTCGAATGCACCGGCCTTTTCGCCATCGGCCAGCGCCGGAAATGCCGTCATCAACCACAATACCGCCCAGCGCATTCGCCTCTTCCCTTCTTTGCCCGGCGCGACTATATACGCCCCAAGTTCCCCGACAACGGAAACCTGCCCCGCCTTCGGGGCCGCCGAATTCCGGCGACGGGAAAGATGTATTCAAAGGAGACGGGCTGATGGCAAAACCCCTGATGGCCAAGGCGACCGCCGTTTGGCTGGTGGACAACACAACGATCAGTTTCAAGCAGATCGCGGATTTCGTGGGCATGCACGAACTGGAAGTGCAGGGTATCGCTGACGGCGAGGTCGCCGTCGGCGTCAAGGGTTTCGACCCCATCGCCAACAATCAGCTGACCCAGGAAGAGATCGACAAGGCGCAGAACGATCCGCTGCACAAGCTCAAGCTCAAGTTCAACCCCGCCGCCGTTGGCGAGGAAAAGCGCCGGGGGCCGCGCTATACCCCGCTCAGCAAACGGCAGGACCGCCCGAATGCGATCCTCTGGCTGGTCAAGTTCCATCCGGAACTCACCGACGGGCAGATCGCCAAGCTGGTCGGCACCACCAAGCCGACGATCCAGTCGATCCGCGAGCGGACCCACTGGAACATCTCCAACATGCAGCCGATCGACCCGGTGGCCCTGGGCCTGTGCAAACAGTCCGAGCTGGATGCCGCCGTTCAGAAAGCCGCCGCCAAGAAGGCCGCTGAAGGCGGCGTCATGAGCGACGACGAACGGCGCAAGCTGGTCTCGACCGAGCAATCGCTGGAAATGGACGCCGCGCCCAAGATCCCGACAGCGATCGAAGGGCTGGAGACCTTTTCCCTCTCTGACGATGGCGAGAGCGAAGACAGCGACGAGCCGCTGGTCGATGCCGACAGCTTCTTCAACCTGCCCAAGGGCGGAGCGGATGACGACGAGGACGACAGCGACGATCCGCGCTACTGACGGCTGCAGGCCCCGGACTTTGGTTCGGGGCGCGTTTCGGGACCACAATGCTTGAACTTCTGTCCAGACTGATCGGGTCGCACCGCGCGGTATCTGTCTATGCCTTCGTACAGACCTGGGGCCTCGCCCTGTTGGGCGCGACCGGCCTTGTTGCGATCGTCGCGGGGTTGCTGATATTCGGCGGCGACGAGGAACACGAGCACGACGCGTTTCTGACGGTCCCGGTCCTGTCCGCCACGGCGATCAATGGCGACATCGGCAACGGTGTGATCGCGTCGGTTCGGTTGCCGGACGGCACCGCGACCTCGATCACCTCGACCGAAGGTGAGATCGCGGCGACCGTGGGGACCACGGCCTGCATCGAAAAGCGTGTCTATGTCGAGAGCGGACAACCGCGCTATCGCCTGAAACTGCCCAGGTATTGCAGCGGCAGTTGACCAGTGCCAACCGCGGCCAAGCGCCCCGGGTCACACCAGTTGAAACGCGGCCCCTGCAAGGATCGCGCCGCAGATGCCCAGGCCAAGGTAGACCGCAAACACCTTCGGTTTGACCAGAGACCAGACGGCGGCCATGGCCGGGATCGAGCTGACCGAGCCGGCCACCATGAAGGCCATCGCCGCGCCTGCGCTCATCCCCTGCTCCATGAGCCCCGCCAACAGCGGCGGCGCGACATAGGAATTCAGATAGGCCGGCATCCCGACAAGCGCCGCCACCGCGATGGGGATCAGCCCTTCGCCGCCCACGGCCCCGGCGATCAGATCGGCGGGCACGTAGCTGACCAACAACGCTTCGAGAACATAGGCCAAGGCGAGCCATTTGAGCAGGAACAGCCCGTTCTGGACCAGTTCGACGCGAAAGCGTGCGCGGCGTTCGGGCTCCTGCCAGAACCGCCATTGCGGTCTGTCAGCGGCCTTTGGCCCGCATCCGCAGCATCCCGTTGGCTTGTAGGCGCGCAGCGGCTGCGCAAAGGCGCCCTGCCGCATCAGGAACTTGACCGCGAATCCGCCGAACAACCCGAGAGCGACCGCCGCGACGGCCTTTCCGATGGCAAAGGGCCAACCCAACGCGCCGGCGGTGATCAACAGCGTCGGCGGGTCGATCAGCGGTGAACTGAGCCAGAATGCCATCACCGCCGACAGCGGCGCCCCGAGCGCCAGCAATCCCGCGATGAAGGGGATGACCTCGCAGGAACAGAACGGGGCCAGCCCGCCGAACAGCGCCGCCAGCACGATCATGCGCGTTTCGCGGCCTTCAAAGGCGCGCGCCACCAGAACCTCGGCACCGGTCGCCTTGAGATAGGCCAGCAGCAGCACGGCAAAGGCGATGTACTGGCTGGTATGGGCTAGCGCCTTTCCGGCGAAAACGACGACATGGCGCAGATTGCCGGGATCGATCAACGCGACCAGGCCCAAAATCGCGAGGATCAGCGCCCAAGGCGTCTTCAGATGGTCGAGGACCATTTTGGCCGGTCTGGCTGGGCTTTGCGTGACATCAGCCATCGTTCGCGACCTTTCTTGGCGCATCCGCGCAGCATTCGCTCAGGATGAAATCCGCCAGCTTCCTGAGTTCGTCGAACCGCGCCCGGTTGATGGTGCTGCGCCCGATCTTCTCCTGTTCCACCACTCCGCCGGCGGCCAGAAACCGCAAGTGATGGGCAAGTGTCGAAGGCGCAATTCCGGTGCGCGACTGGATTTCGCCCACCGTCAACCCGGCCTCGCCGGCCCGAACAAGGGCCTTGAGCACCTTCAGCCGCGCTTCGGACCCCATGGCCGAAAACCCGGCCGCAGCGGATTCCCACATCGCATCACCTCCATATAACTAGATTTCTAGTTATATAACTTTTATGGGATTGTCAACGGTGCCGCAACAAGAAAAATGATGCCGTCAGGTAAGTCCAGATTGTCCCTGATTTAAGTCCAACATAAGGTGAGGCATGGCGATATCGGTCGATACATTCTTTCTGAAATCCGACGGGCAGGGCACGCTGCAGGCGCAGATCCAGCAGATGATCGCCGAAGGGATACTGTCGGGTCGATTCCATGTGGGCGAAAAGCTGCCCTCGTCGCGCAAGCTCGCCAGCCATCTTGGGGTCAGCCGCATCACGGTGACTCTGGCCTATACCGAGTTGCTGGCCAACGACTATCTCACGTCAAAGGGGCGATCCGGATACTACGTGTCGGAAAACGCACCGGTTCCGCCGACCTACTCGCCCGTGGAGCGCGGCGAGGAGTCGGTGAACTGGGATCAGACCATTGCCCGACGGTTCTCGGGCGGGGACGCTTTGCCGAAACCGAAGGACTGGCGCGACTATCGCTATCCGTTCATCTACGGCCAGGCCGATCCGAGCCTGTTCGACCACGCCAACTGGCGGCTTTGCGCCGTGCGCGCGCTGGGGCACAAGGATTTCGCCTCATTGACGGCGGACTACGTGGATCAGGACGATCCGCTGCTCATCGAATTCATCGCGCGCCACACGCTGCCTCGGCGCGGCATCACCGCGCGGCCCGAGGAAATCCTGATCACGCTCGGCGCCCAGAACGCATTGTGGCTCGCTTCGCGCGTTCTGCTGGACGGCAACCGCAAGGCGGCCATCGAAGATCCGTGCTATTACGCGCTCCGCGAGTTGCTGGCCAAGTCCAACTGTCGTCTGGCGCCGGTGCGGGTGGACGTGGACGGATTGCCGCCGGACGCGGTGCCCGACGACACCCACGTCATCTTCACGACGCCGAGCCACCAATGCCCAACCACGGCCACCATGCCGATTGCGCGGCGGCGCGAACTGCTGCGCCGCGCGCGCGAGATCGATGCGATGATCGTCGAGGACGACTATGAGTTCGAACTGGCGTTCCTGGGCGCGCCCTCTCCTGCGCTCAAGTCGCTCGACGAGGACGGGCGCGTGATCTATGTGGGCAGCTTCTCGAAATCGCTGTTCCCCGGATTGCGGCTCGGCTACATCGTCGGGTCCGAGCCGTTCATCCGCGAAGCGCGCGCGCTGCGGTCGCTGGTGCTGCGCCATCCGCCGGGTCATGTGCAGCGAACCGCGGCCTATTTTCTGTCGCTCGGGCACTATGACGCCCAGATACGCCGCATGTCCAAGGCCCTGCTGGAACGGCGCAGGGCGATCGAAACGGCGATTGCCGAGCACGGTCTGACGGTTGCGGGGCGTGGGGCCTATGGCGGATCCTCGCTGTGGATGCGGGCGCCCGAGCACGTCAACACGGCGACGCTGGCCAATTCGCTGCGCAGCCAGAGCGTGCATATCGAGCCCGGAGAGACCTTCTTTTTCGGCGCGAACCGGCCGCGGAACTACTTTCGCCTCGGCTATTCGTCGATTCCCAGCGAAAGGATCGGTCCGGGAATCGAACGTGTGGCCGCCGCGATCGCGCTGGCCTGACGCATGCTCTGGACTTAAGCGGCCAGCCCGATTGGCCCTAACGCAGGCCGTGCCCACCGCCTACACCGATTGCAATCACCCGGCATCGCGACTCCGGGGACTCAATCATTCGGCTTGGAGTGCTCGCACATGAAGATGACAACGGAAGAAGCCTTCGTCAAAACGCTGCAAATGCATGGAATTGAGCACGCGTTCGGGATCATCGGCTCGGCCATGATGCCGATCTCGGACCTGTTCCCCAAGGCCGGGATCATGTTCTGGGACTGCGCGCATGAAGGCAGCGCCGGGATGATGGCCGACGGCTACACCCGCGCCACAGGTAAGATGTCGATGATGATCGCGCAGAACGGCCCGGGCATCACCAACTTCGTCACTGCCGTCAAAACCGCCTACTGGAACCACACACCGCTGCTGCTGGTCACACCGCAGGCGGCGAACAAGACCATCGGACAGGGCGGCTTCCAGGAAGTCGAGCAGATGAAGCTGTTCGAGGACATGGTCGCCTATCAGGAAGAGGTCCGCGACCCGACCCGTGTCTGCGAAGTATTGAACCGCGTGATCATGAAGGCCAAGCGCGCCAGCGCCCCGGCCCAGATCAACATCCCGCGTGACATGTGGACCCAGGTGATCGACATCGACCTGCCCGCCATCGTCGAATTCGAACGCCCCGCAGGCGGCGAAACCGCCGTGGCGCAGGCGGCCGAGCTGCTGTCGAATGCCCGCAACCCCGTGATCCTGAACGGCGCGGGCGTGGTTCTGTCCAAGGGCGGCATCGAGGCCTCGAAGGCGCTGGCCGAGCGTCTGGATGCGCCGGTCTGCGTCGGCTATCAGCACAACGACGCCTTCCCCGGCAGCCACCCTCTGTTTGCCGGCCCGCTGGGCTACAACGGCTCGAAAGCCGGGATGGAACTGATCAGCGAGGCCGATGTTGTTCTGTGCCTCGGCACCCGTCTGAACCCGTTCTCGACCCTGCCGGGCTATGGCATGGAATACTGGCCGGCCGAGGCCAAGATCATCCAGGTCGACATCAACCCCGACCGGATCGGCCTGACCAAGAAGGTCTCGGTCGGCATCGTGGGTGACGCCGCCAAGGTGGCGACCGGCATCCTGAACCAGCTGAGCGATACCGCGGGTGACGAGGGCCGCGACGCGCGCAAGGCAAAGATCGCCGAGACCAAGTCGCGCTGGGCACAGCAACTCAGCAGCATGGACCACGAGGACGACGATCCCGGCACCACCTGGAACGAGCGCGCACGCGCCGCCAAGCCCGACTGGATGAGCCCCCGCATGGCTTGGCGCGCCATTCAGGCCGCGCTGCCCAAAGAGGCGATCATCAGCTCGGACATCGGCAACAACTGCGCCATCGGCAACGCCTATCCGTCCTTCGAGGCAGGCCGCAAATACCTGGCCCCCGGCCTGTTCGGCCCCTGCGGATACGGCCTGCCGGCCATCGTCGGCGCCAAGATCGGCTGCCCAGACGTACCCGTTGTGGGCTTTGCCGGTGACGGCGCCTTCGGCATCGCGGTGAACGAACTGACCGCGATCGGCCGCGAGGAATGGCCTGCCGTGACCCAGATCGTCTTCCGGAACTATCAGTGGGGCGCGGAAAAGCGCAACTCGACCCTGTGGTTTGACGACAATTTCGTCGGCACCGAACTGGATACCAAAGTGTCTTACGCCGGTATCGCGCAGGCCTGCGGCCTGAAAGGCGTTGTTGCCCGCACCATGGACGAGCTGACCGCGGCCTTGAACCAGGCCATCAAGGATCAGATGGAGAACGGTGTCACCACGCTGATCGAAGCGATGATCAATCAGGAACTGGGCGAACCGTTCCGGCGGGACGCAATGAAGAAACCTGTCGAGGTGGCTGGAATCGACCAGGCTGACATGAGGCCGCAACAGGTGTGATCCGGTGACGGCGGGCGCGGACGAATGATCGCACGGCGCCCGCCCAACTCGAAAGCGCGGCAAGGAACGGTTATGGCTGTATCATCCGATTTCTCTGAACAAGGCATCGATATGAACCGCCCTCTCTTTCCGTTCCTTTCCAAGATTGCACCGACCGTTTCCCAGACCCTGCTGCGGCAGGCGCTTGCGCTTCCGACGCCTCGCGTGGCGCTGGTCAATGCCGCATCGCCGACGGCGCTTTCCGGAATTCAGGAAGCCGCCGCCGCCGGGTTGGCCGACCCCGTCCTGATCGGGGATCGAGACAAGATCGGCAGCACCGCCGAGGAGATCGGCTTCGATCTGTCCGGCATCCGGATCATCCACGCGCCGCACGCCGCCGCCGCCCCCGAAGCCGCGCGTCTTGCCCGCGCGGGCGAGGTCGATGCGATCATGAAGGGGCAGATCCATACCTCGACCTTTCTCAAGGGGCTGCTGCCGGCCTCCGCCGGGCTGCGGGATTCCGGGACACGCTGCGGCCACGTCTTTCACATCACCGCGCCCGGATCGGACCGGCCGCTTTTGCTTACCGATGCCGCGCTGAACGTCGATCCGAGCATCGAGACCCGCAAAGCCTGCCTGATCCACGCGATCCGACTTGCACAAATGGTAGGAGTGCCGCGCCCCAAGGCCGCGATCCTGTCGCCCAGCGAAGACCCGACACCGTCGATCCAGAACACCATGGATGCGGCCGAAATCGCCGCCTGGGCGAAATCGGCCCTGCCGGATGCCGAGGTGGCCGGCCCTCTGGCCATGGACCTGATCCTGTCGCGCGAAGCCGCCGCCATCAAGGGCGTCAAAACGCCGGTCGCGGGGGACGCCGACATCATCCTTTCGCCGAACATCACCACCGGCAACGCAGTGGTCAAGTTGATGGTGCTGGGCATGGGATGCTGTGCCGGCGGTCTGGTTCTGGGCGCCCGCGTGCCGATCCTGCTCACCTCGCGATCGCAGAAATCGGCGGCCCGCCTGGCGTCGGCGGCGCTGGGCGTGATCGCCGCTCATGGAGGCGCCGCATGATACTCGTGGTCAATGCCGGATCTTCCTCGATCAAGATCGAACTGTTCCGAGCCGACCTGACCTCGGTGCTGTCCGGCTCGGTAAGCGAAATCGGTGGCGCGGCGCGGTTGAAGGTCGGATCCCGCGCCGAACCCGTCCACGCGCCCGATCACGATACGGCCCTGAACGCGCTGCTTGCGAAGCTCGAAGCCGAAGGTCACGCCCTCTCCGCATTGTCGGCGGCCGGCCATCGCATCGTGCACGGCGGGACGGGTCTGACCCGCCCCGTGCGGCTGACGCCCGATGTCCTGTCGGAGATCGAAGCCTGTACGCCGCTCGCCCCGCTGCACAACCCGCACAACCTGGCCGCCATTCGGGGGCTGGCCACACGTCTGCCCGATCTGCCGCAGTTCGGCTCGTTCGACACCGCGTTTCACGCAACCAATCCTCCAGTCGCGACCGAATACGCCTTGCCCCGGGACGTGCGGGCAGAAGGGCTGCGGCGCTACGGGTTTCACGGTCTCAGCTATGCGTCGATGGTGGAGCACTTCGGTGACGACCTGCCGCGGCGCCTGCTCGGGCTGCATCTGGGCAACGGCGCCAGCCTGTGTGCAATGCGCGACGGGCAAAGCGTGGCAACGAGCATGGGATACTCGCCCCTGGACGGGCTGGTCATGGGCACCCGGTGCGGCGCGATCGACGGGATGCTGGTGCTGAGGCTAGCCCGCGAACGCGGCATCGAGGCCACGGACCGGCTGCTGAATCGGGAAAGCGGGCTGGCCGGGCTGGCCGGAACCAGCGACATGGCGATGATCCTGGACCGGGCGGATGATGCGGCGCGCTTTGCTGTCGAGCACTTCTGCTACTGGGCCGCCCGCCATGCCGGCAGCGCCGTGGTGGCGATGGGCGGGCTCGACGCGGTGGCGTTCACCGGCGGGATCGGCGAGAACGCCGCCGCCATTCGCGACCGGATCATGGAACACCTCGCGTTTCTGGGTCCGGTGCCGGTGCATGTCGTGCCCGCGGATGAGGAGCGTCAAATTGCACGCGACACCTTGCGTTTGATGGAGTTTTCTTTGGAATGACAGATGGCGCCAGTGAGCCGGGGGCGCTGCGGCCCCCAGGGGAGTAGACACGTGAACCGACAGCCAAAGCTCGACTTGTCTCCCAAGGTCTCGGACGAGATCCGTCGCACCACCTGCTACATGTGCGCCTGCCGCTGCGGGATCAACGTGCACATGAAGGACGGCAAGGTCGCCTATATCGAAGGCAACCGAGATCATCCGGTGAACAAGGGCGTTCTGTGCGCCAAGGGCAGCGCGGGCATCATGCAGGTCAACGCGCCGTCACGTTTGCGCGCGCCGCTCAGGCGCGTGGGGCCGCGCGGATCGGGCGAATTCGAAGAGATCGGCTGGGACGAGGCGCTCGACATCGCCGTTGGTTGGCTCAAGCCCATTCGGGAAAAGAACCCCGAGAAACTGGCCTTTTTCACCGGCCGCGACCAGAGCCAGAGCTTCACCAGCTTCTGGGCGCAGAATTTCGGCACCTGCAACTATGCGGCCCATGGCGGGTTCTGTTCGGTCAACATGGCGGCGGGTGGCATCTACACCATGGGCGGCGCGTTCTGGGAGTTCGGCCAGCCGGATTGGGAGCACACCAAGCTGTTCATGCTGTTCGGCGTGGCCGAGGACCATGACAGCAACCCGATCAAGATGGGGATCGGCAAGATCAAGGCACGCGGCGCACGGGTGATCGGGGTGAACCCGATCCGGTCGGGGTACAACGCCGTGGCCGATGATTGGGTGGGCATCACGCCGGGGACGGACGGGCTGTTCATCCTGTCACTGATCCACGTGCTGATGAAGGCCGGCAAGATCGACCTGGACTATCTGGGCCGCTATACCAACGCGCCGGTTCTGGTCAACGCGGCCGAAGGGCCGGAAAAGGGCCTCTTCCTGCGCGATGCCGACGGCAAGCCGCTGGTGATCGACCGGGTGACGGGTCAGCCCGCCGCCTTCGACACGCCCGGTGTGCGTCCCGACCTGTCGGCGGTCCATGAGCGCGACGGGGTTGTTCATCGCCCCGTCTTTCACCTGATGGCCGAGCGGTATCTGAGCGACGACTACGCCCCCGAGGCCATCGCGGACAAGTGCGGCATCCCTGCGGGCCGCATCCGCGCCATCGCCGGCGAACTGGCCCGCGTCGCCTTTGACGAGGCATTCGAGATCGACCAGGAATGGACCGATTTCCGCGGCGAAAAGCACAGCAAGATGATCGGCCGCCCGGTCTCGATGCACGCGATGCGCGGAGTCTCGGCCCATGCCAACGGGTTCCAGACCTGCCGTGCGCTGCATGTGTTGCAGATCCTGCTGGGAACGGTCGAGGTGCCGGGCGGTTTCCGCTTCAAGCCGCCCTATCCGAAACCGGTCGAAGCGCACCCGACGCCGCACTGCAAGGTCACGCCGGACTCGCCGCTCGACGGTCCGCATCTGGGCTTCGTGCGCGGCCCGGAGCATCTCGCGCTCAAGGCGGATGGCAGTCCCGCCCGCATCGACAAGGCGTTCACCTGGGAAAACCCGATGTCCAGCCATGGGCTTATGCATATGGTGATCTCCAACGCCCATGCCGGCGACCCCTACAAGATCGACACGCTGTTCATGTACATGGCCAACATGTCGTGGAACTCGACAATGAACACGTCCGGCGTGATCGAGATGCTGACGGACACGGACGAAAACGGCGACTACGTGATCCCGCATATCATCTATTCGGATGCCTATTCCTCCGAGATGGTGGCCTATGCCGATCTGGTCCTGCCCGATACCACCTATCTGGAGCGGCACGACTGCATCTCGCTGCTGGATCGCCCGATCTGCGAGGCGGATGCTGCGGCGGATGCGATCCGCTGGCCGGTGATCGAACCGGATCGTGACGTGCGCGGCTTTCAGACCGTTCTGATCCAGCTGGCCAACAAGCTGAAGCTGCCCGGCTTCACCAATGAGGACGGAACGGCCAAATACACCGACTACGCGGATTACATGGTGAACCACGAACGCAAGCTGGGCATCGGCCCGCTGGCCGGTTTTCGGGGTCCGGACGGAAAGGCGGTGGGGCGCGGTGGGGTGAATCCCGCGCAACTGGACCGTTACATTGAAAACGGCGGGTTCTTCGTCGCACACATTCCGGACGAGGCGCTCTACTACAAACCCTGGAACAGCGCCTATCAGGACTGGGCCGTTGCCATGGGACTCTATGACAGCCCGCAGCCCTACCTGTTTCAACTCTATTCCGAACCGATGCGCAAATTCCAGCTGGCCGCCGAGGGCCACGGCGACCGCCAGCCCCCGGATCACCTGCGCGCGCGCATCCGGGAAACGATGGATCCCCTGCCGATCTGGTACGAAGCCGACCAGACCGGAACTGAAGGCTTCACCATCAACGCGCTGACCCAGCGTCCCATGGCGATGTACCATTCCTGGGGCACGCAAAACGCATGGCTGCGCCAGTTGCATGGGCGCAACCCGCTCTATGTGCCGACCAAGCTGATGCGCGACCTCGGACTGAAGGATGGCGATTGGGCCAAGGTCAGCTCTCCGCACGGGGAAATCACTGTGCCGGTGATGGAGATGGCGGCGCTGAACGACAACACCGTCTGGACCTGGAACGCCATCGGCAAGCGCAAGGGGGCGTGGGCGCTGCAGCCGGACGCGCCCGAGGCGACCAAGGGCTTCCTGCTCAACCACCTGATCCACGAGTTGCTGCCGCCCAAGGGCGACGGCTTGCGCTGGGCCAATTCGGATCCGATCACCGGCCAGGCCGCGTGGTTCGACCTGAAGGTCAAGATCGAAAAGGCCCAAGCGCCGGCGGATGCCCGGAGCCAGCCGGAATTCGCGCCGATCAAATCCCCTGTCGGCACCGGCCCCAAGGATCTCGCATGGAAAGTCGGCAAATGATCCCGTTCGATCCTTCATCTGGCCCGAAATATCCCGGGGGTGAATTGAGCCGGCAGGCTCAAGAGGGGGCTGGCCCCCTCCCTGCCCCTGCCCGGCGAGGAGAGCTGACGACATGACCCAACTCCCCCCATCAACCGACCGCAAGATGGGCCTGGTCATCGACCTGGATACCTGCGTCGGTTGTCATGCCTGCGTGATCTCCTGCAAGGGCTGGAACACCGAGAACTACGGCGCGCCCCTGTCCGATCAGGACGCCTATGGCGGCAATCCCTCGGGCACGTTCCTGAACCGGGTGCATTCCTACGAAGTTCAGCCCGAGCACGGCCAGGCCCAACTGGTCCATTTCCCCAAATCCTGCCTGCACTGCGAGGACGCCCCCTGCGTCACCGTCTGCCCCACTGGCGCCAGCTACAAGCGGGTCGAGGACGGGATCGTTCTGGTCAATGAAAGCGACTGCATCGGCTGCGGCCTGTGCGCCTGGGCCTGCCCCTATGGCGCGCGCGAACTGGATATGGCCGAAGGCGTGATGAAGAAATGCACCCTGTGCGTGGACCGGATCTACAACGAAAACCTGCCAGAGGAAGACCGCGTTCCGGCCTGCGTGCGGACCTGTCCGGCCGGCGCCCGCCATTTCGGCGATCTGGGCGATCCGGACAGCGACGTGTCGAAACTGGTGGCCGAACGCGGCGGCATGGACCTGATGCCGGAAATGGAGACCAAACCGGTCAACAAGTACCTGCCTCCGCGGCCCAAGGACACGGTGGAGGAACAGATCGACATCCTCGCGCCGCTGCTCGCCCCGGTGGCGGAAGAGCCCAAAGGGTTCGTGGCCTGGCTCGACAAAGCTCTGGAGAAACTCTGATGCATCCGGCGCCGTCCGTCATCATCTTCACGACCCTGTCCGGGCTGGGCTTTGGCCTGCTGTTCTTTCTCGGGCTTGGTCTGCCGGCCGTGTCCGGACTGGTCGCCCTGGTGTTTTTTGCCCTGGCATTCGGGTTGTCTGTTGCGGGGCTGGTCGCGTCGACCTTCCACCTGGGCCATCCGGAACGGGCCTGGAAGGCCTTCACGCAATGGAAAACCAGCTGGCTGTCACGCGAAGGCTGGTGCGCGGTCATCGCCTTGCTCGTCATGGGGTTCTATGCGCTTGGCGTGGTCTTTCTGGGACAGCGTTGGGCCGTTCTGGGCGCGATCGGCGCGGTGTTTTCGCTGCTGACCGTGTTCACCACCTCGATGATCTACACGCAGCTTCGGGCGATCCCCCGCTGGAACATGAAGCTGACGCCGGCAATGTTCCTGTCGTTCAGCCTCGCCGGCGGCGCGTTGCTGAGCGGTCAGGTCCGTGCGGCGCTGGTGCTGTTGCTGATCGCGGCCCTGGTTCAACTGGCCTACTGGAAGCAGGGCGATCAGGCGCTGGCCCGATCGGGGACGACGCTGGGCACGGCAACCGGGCTTGGATCACGCGGCACGGTGCGCGCCTTTGAGCCGCCGCATACCGGCACCAACTATCTGTTGCGCGAGTTCGTGCATGTGGTCGGGCGCCGGCACGCCGCGAAGCTGCGCGCGATCGCGTTTGGGCTGGCTTTCGTGGTGCCGATCCTCTTGCTTCTGCTGCCCTTCAGCCACGTCTTCGCGCTGCTCGCTGTGCTGTCGCATCTGGCCGGCGTGGCCACCTCGCGCTGGCTGTTCTTTGCGCAGGCCGAGCACGTGGTCGGGCTGTATTACGGAAAGCGTTGAGCCAATCCCCGGTGTCGGGGCATTGCCCCGACGGCCAGGCGCATCTTGAAACAGCCGGGAAGTTTCGCGTCAGAGGAGACCGGCATGCGCCATCGCGGCGTCGATGGCGGCCTTGGTATCGTCCTCAAGCCCGGTCAGCGGCGAGCGCACCTCTTCGCTGCACAACCCCAACCGGCTGAGCGCGTATTTCGCGCCCACCAACCCCGGTTCGATGAAGATCGCCTCGTGCAGCGGCATCAGGCGGTCCTGATACTCAAGAGCCGCGGCATAATCCCCCGCGAGTGTCGCCTGTTGGAATTCGGCGCAAAGCTTCGGCGCGACATTGGCGGTGACGGAAATGCAGCCCACACCGCCATGAGCGTTGAAGCCGAGCGCCGAAGCATCTTCGCCCGACAACTGGCAGAACTCCGCGCCACAAAGGGCGCGCTGCTGGCTCACGCGGGTGACGTCGCCGGTCGCGTCCTTGACCCCGACGATGCGGGGAAGGCGGGCCAGCTCGGCCATGGTTTCAGGCGTCATGTCCACGACCGAGCGGCCGGGGATGTTGTAGATGATGATCGGAATGTCGGCGCAGTCGTGCAGCGCGGTGTAATGGGCAATCAGCCCGCGCTGCGTCGGCTTGTTGTAGTAGGGCGTGACCACCAGCGCGGCGTCGGCGCCCACCTGTTCGGCAAACTGGACAAAGCGGATCGCCTCGATCGTGTTGTTGGACCCGGCCCCCGCGATCACCGGCACGCGCCCGGCCGCGGCCTTGACCACCTCGGCGACGACGGTTTCGTGTTCCTCATGGGCGAGCGTCGGGCTTTCGCCGGTCGTTCCCACCGGAACGAGGCCGGTCGATCCCTCTCCGATCTGCCATTCCACGAGGTTCTTGAGCGTATCCAGGTCCAGCGCGCCGTTTCGAAACGGGGTGACGAGGGCTGGCATCGAGCCTTTGAACATGGAAATCGCTCCCTGTGTGTCAATGTTGCCGGGACTGGCCCGTCGAAATCGCAAGGCGAACGGATTGTGAGTTGATCCCGCCGCCGCACGGCTTATCGTGATTGGCTGTATCCTCGGTTCGTTGGGAAATGCAAGGGATGACGCGCGTTCTGACACTTCTATTGGCTGCGATTGCATGTTGCGCAACGCTGTTGGGGCCTGTGCGGGCCGGGGGCGCGGACGACCTGCGACTTGCGTTGGCGGAAATGCGCGACGAGAACTGGAACGAGGCGCTGCGGGTCGCGGGCGCGCGGGGTTCCGTCACGCGGGACATCATCGTTTGGCACTGGCTGCGCAAGGGGTTCGGGAGTTCGGGCGATGTGCTGGTGTTTCTGGAGCGCCGCCCGGATTGGCCCGGCCTGGACTGGTTGAGACGTCAGAGCGAACCGGCTTTCACCAATGCCGATCCCGACCGGGTGCTGGCCTTCTACCGGGACAACCCGCCACAGACCGCGGAGGGCGCTTTGAACCATGCCGTTGCCCTTTTGGCCAAGGGGATGCGCGGCGATGCAGAGGCGGATCTGGTCATGGCCTGGCGCACCATGCCGATGGGGCCGGGTCTGCAAAGGAACTATCTGGAGAACTTCTCGAAACTGCTCGAACCCCACCACGAAGCCCGCCTCGACCGGATGTTGTGGGAGGGCCACACCGTGAGCGCGAAACAGATGCTGCCGCTGGTCAGCGAGCCGCAGCGCAAGCTGGCTCAGGCGCGGATCGATCTGCGCGACATGGCGCCGGGCGTGGACGCGCGAATCGCCGCCGTTCCCAGGTCTCTGGCCGATTCTCCCGGGCTTGCCTTTGAACGCTTCGTCTGGCGAGACCGGAAGGAACTGGACGACAGTGCAATCGAGTTGATGCTGCAGCGTTCGACCGGACCGGAGGCGCTGGGAGAACCGGCAAAATGGGCCGAGGGCCGCAGCCGTCTGGCGCGGCTGAAGATGCGCGCCGGTGAAGACAAGAAAGCCTATGACATCGCCGCGCGCCATTTCATGACGCCGGATGCGGGCTATGCCTATGCCGATCTGGAGTGGCTCGCCGGTTTCGTCGCGCTGCGCAAGCTGGACGATCCCGCCACAGCCGTGCGTCATTTCCAGAATTTCTCGGAGGCCGTCGAATCGCCGATCTCCAAGGGCCGCGCCGGGTACTGGCTGGGTCGGGCCTATGCCGAATTGGGCGATGCCGACAAGGCGCATGAAGCCTATGCGATGGGGGCCGATCACCAGACATCATTCTACGGGCTATTGGCCGCAGAGCAGATCGGGCGCCCGTTCGACCCCGATCTGGCCAAACCGCGCCGTGCTCCGCACTGGAAAGAGGCGGCCTTTGCCGACTCCAGCGTGTTCGAGGCCGGACTGCTGCTGTTGAAGGCCGGCGAGCGCAACCTGGCGGAACGGTTCCTGACCCATCTGGTCGAAAACCTCGACCCGGTGCAGGCGGCGCAGCTTGGCGACATGGCGATCGAAATGGACGAGGCGCATCTTGCCGTGATGATCGCCAAACGCGCTGCGCGATCGGGCGTGGTTCTGCCGGCGGCCTATTATCCCCTGCACCCCGTTGCCGATCTGGGCTTGCCGATGGCGAAAGAAATGACACTGGCCATCGCCCGCCGCGAGAGTGAATTCGATCCCGTGGTCATCAGCGGCGCCGGGGCGCGGGGACTGATGCAGGTGATGCCCGCGACGGCCAAGATCGTGGCCAGGGATCTGGGCATTCTGGGCGGCCACAAGACGAACCGCCTGACTTCGGACTGGAGATACAACGCCAAGCTGGGCGCGAATTATCTCGCGGGCCTCGCTGCGGAGTTCGGCGGCAACGTGGTGATGATGTCGGCCGGATACAATGCCGGTCCGGGGCGGCCGAAGTCCTGGATGGAGCGGTTCGGAGATCCGCGAACCGGCGAAGTGGACGTGATCGACTGGATAGAACACATCCCCTTCTCGGAAACCCGGAACTATGTCATGCGGGTGGCCGAGAGCCTGCCGGTCTATCGCGCGCGCCTGGGCAAGAGCGCCCTTCCCATTCCGTTCTCGCAGGAACTTGTCGGATCAACGCTGCTGTCGTTCGCGCCATAGGGTGAACAGGCCCGCCGCGACGATCAGGGCGGCTCCGACCACGACGGCGGTCCTGAGGGTTTCGTCAAACACGGTGATCCCGAGGATCGATGCCCAGACCAGGTGAAAATACGCAAAGGGCTGGACCGCGCTGGCTTCGGCCATCTCATAGCACTTGATCAGCAGCCAATGCCCGGTGACACCGGTGATGCACAACAGCCCCATCCAGAGCCAGTCACGCCCGGTCATCGGTTCCCAGAACCAGAGACCGACCGCAGTCATCGCGACCGCGCCCGCGATGCCGGTCCAGAAGAAACTGGTCGCGGCACTGTCGCGGCGGGCCGCGTATCGCGTGAGCAGGCCGTAGAGCGCGAACATGAGCGCCGATATCAGCGGCACGATGGCCCAGGGGTTGAAGACGCCCATGCCCGGTTGCAGGATGATCAGAACGCCGATGCAGCCCACCCCGATCGCCGCCCAGCGCCGCCAGCCGACGCTTTCGCCCAGGATCGGGCCGCTCAGCGCCGCAACCAGTAGCGGATAGCAGATGAACACCGCCTGGCTTTCGATCAGGCCGAGAACCGTGAAGCCGAAGACCGCAACACAGATTTCGCCGGCCAGCAGAATCCCGCGAAAGATCTGCAGTCCGGGCTGGCTGGTCCGGGCCGCCGCCAGAACACCGCCCGAGGTTCTTGCCGCCAGCACGATGACGAAGGCCGCAAAGAACCAGTAACGGATCATCACCACCATGTAGGTGTTGTAGGCCCCCGCCAGGTGGCGCGAGATGCCGTCCTGCAAGGCAAAGACTATGGTGGCACCGATCATCAGGGCGATGCCCGCCGGAATGTTGTTCTGTTGCGTCACGCTTTGATGGCCCGCGTCATGTGTCTTTTGCGGCCATAGCCGGGGGACCGGGTGACGGCAAACCCGGCCGCCTCCAACCCCCGGCGGACGAAGCCCGCGGCGGCATAGGTAGCAGCCGTGCCGCCCGGCGCTGTGCGATTTGCGACATCGGCAAGCAAATCCGACTCCCAGAGCTCGGGATTTCGCGCCGGTGAAAAACCGTCGAGAAACCAGGCATCTGCCTGCCCGGACCATTGCTGCAATGTCTTGCGCGCATCCCCTTCGATGACGGTCAGGTGCAGTGTGCCCAGATCACAGCGGCCACCCGACCACGAGGACAGAAACCGTTCGCTCCACGGCTTGAGTTCCGGAAAGGCCTCAAGCGCGCGCGCCATGTCCGCAGGAGCCATCGGAAAGGCTTCAAAACTGGTGAATTGCAGCGCGCCGCTCTGGTTCGCCTTCTCCCATTCCGACCAGGCGGCAAGCATGTTGAGCCCGGTGCCGAAGCCCAGTTCGCCAATGTGAAACCCCGGCCGGAACCGTGCGGGCAAGTCGTTGCCGCCAAGAAATACGTGCCGCGTCTCCTCCAGCCCGTTCTGGAGAGAGAAATAGGGGTCGTCGAAACGGTCGGACACGGGGACTCCGCCGTCGGCCCAAGTCAGCCTGGCGTGCTGGTCTGCCATCGGAAAATCCTGTAGCTAGGCGGCGCGACACTGAACAAGCGGAAGGGGATTGGCAATGGTCGATGTGACGGTGCGCGGCGCCGGTATCTTCGGTCTCTCGATCGCCTGGACATGCGCGCGGCGTGGCGCGAAGGTTCGGGTCGTCGATCCCTTCGGACCGGGATCGGGATCAAGCGGTGGTCTGGTCGGTGCCCTGGCGCCGCATGTGCCCGAAAACTGGAACGCCAAGAAGGCGTTTCAGTTCGAAAGCCTGATCATGGCCGAACCGTTCTGGAAGCAGGTCGAGGCGACGGGCGGCGTATCTTCGGGCTATGCCCGTCTCGGACGCATACAGCCGCTTTCGGATGAGCGTGACCTGGACCTCGCCCGCCAGCGTGAAGTTTCGGCAGGCGACTTGTGGGCGGGCCAGGCAGACTGGCGGGTTCTGCCGGTGGCCAAATTGGGCGCCTGGTGCCCGCCCAGCGCGACGGGGTTCGTCGTGTTCGACACGCTGAGTGCTCGGATGCACCCCCGCCGCGCCTGTGCCGCACTGGTGGCGGCGCTTTCGGTCATGGGGATCGAAATCGCGCCTGAAGCTCGCGATGCGGGGCGCGTGGTTCACGCCACGGGACTGGCCGGTTTGGAGGAGTTGAACCACGCCTTCGGCAAGACGGTCGGAGGCGGGGTCAAGGGCCAGGCTGCGCTGCTGCGGTTTCATGCGGGCGACGTGCCCCAGATCTTCGCAGACGCCATCCACATCGTGCCGCATGCGGACGGCACTTTGGCGGTCGGTTCCACCTCAGAGCGGGACTTTGACGATCCGCATGCCACCGATGCCGCACTCGATGAGGTGATCGAACGCGCCATGCGGGCGGTGCCGGTTCTGCACGGCGCCGAGGTGATCGAACGCTGGGCCGGTCTGCGGCCCCGCAGCAAGAGCCGCGCGCCGATGCTGGGCGCGCATCCGCTCCATCCCGGCGCGTTCATCGCCAACGGTGGTTTCAAGATCGGTTTCGGTATGGCCCCGAAAGTGGCCGAGGTGATGGCCGATCTGATCCTGGAAGACAAGGATGCGATACCGGAGGACTTCCGGCCCGAAGCATCACTCTGACCGCGCCACCACCACGGCCTGCATGCATTGCCGCCCGTCTGGACCGCGCACCCAAAGATCACTTCCATTCCGGCACAGGGTCGCGGTTTCGAAATGCATCAGCGGCGAAGAGGCGCGGAAGGAAAACTCGGCCAATGGCCCGATCACGTCTTCCGCCAGAAGCATCAAGTGCTGCGCCAGCAAGGGACCGTGCACCACCAGACCGGCGTAGCCTTCGACTTCGCGGGCATAGTCCAGGTCGTAATGAATCCGATGCCCGTTGAAGGTGAGCGCCGAATAGCGGAACAGAAGCGTGGAATCGAACTCGACCTCGCGACGATCCGTCTCGTCGGTGCGTGCGCCAGGCGGTCGGGGGCGTGGCGCGTTCGGGTCGGGGTCTTCGCGATAGACGAGATCCTGCCACTCGGTGACACACAGCGTGCCTTGCTGACGGATCTCATGCTTCAGCGTGACAAAGGCCAAAGGACCGGTGCGCCCGGTCTTTTTCGTTGCACTTTCAAGCACCGAGCGCCGTTCCGCTTCGATACCCGCGCGCAGCGGCGCGGCAAAATGCAGGCGACCACCCGCCCACATGCGCCGCGGCAAACCCATGTCGGGGATAAGCCCGCCGCCGACCCTTGGAT
>NZ_JBXWRY010000033.1:0-42851 GCF_059613135.1 Ruegeria sp. BHSB196 | reverse complement strand
ATTGCCCATGTGACATTGATCGGATGGGCCTTGTTCGGCGGCACGTTCCGATCCGAACCGTTGCCGTTTGAGGTGCAGGATGTGTCGGTGATCACGGCCGAGGAATTCGCGGCGCTGTCCGCGCCGATCCAGGCTCCGGACGTGTCCGAAGCGCCGGCGGCGCTGCAGCAGCCCGAGCAGCCGGACCAGCAGGCCGTCCTTCCCGAAAAGCCCGAGGTCGAACAGGCCCGCCCCGAGCCGGTGGCGCCGCCGGAACCGCAGGCGGAGAGCAAGCCCGAGGCGGTGCTGGCCACGCCCGACCCGGAAGTGACCGAGGTGGCGCCGACCCTGGTCGAACCCGAACCGGAACTGGCCGCGCTGCCGGTGCCGCCCGGACCCAAGCCGAAACCCCGCCCGGCCGACAAGGTTGCGCCCCAGCCGGTCGCGCCGCCGCCGCCCGAAGCCAAGCCGGACGACGTGGAAACGCCGCCCGTCGCGCAGGACGAAGGCGCCGAGACGCCGCAGGAGCAGCAGGAACAGACCGCACCGGAAGAGGCGACCGACCAGATCGTGACCGAGGCGGAGCAAAGCCGCGATATGGCCCCCGACCGCTCGCCGCGCCCGCCGTCGCGGCGTCCGCGGCCGACCGAGCAGGTGGCCGAGGCGGACGAGCCCGCGCCGCCGAGCGACAGTCCGCCCGCAGCCGCAAACACGGAGTCCGCGGTCAACGACGCCCTGGCCGAGGCGCTGGCGGCCGGCCAGGAAAGCGCCCCGGTGCCCAGCGGACCGCCCTTGACGGGCGGCGAAAAGGAGGCGCTGCGCATCGCGGTGTCGAAATGCTGGAACGTCGGATCGCTGTCCACCGAGGCGCTCAAGACCACCGTCGTGGTCGCGGTGGCGATGCAGCCGGACGGAAGACCGGTCAGCGACAGCATCCGCCTGCTGGACAGTTCCGGCGGCTCGGACGGATCGGCGAGGCAAGCGTTCGACGCCGCCCGGCGTGCGATCATCCGCTGCGGCGGGAACGGCTACGACCTGCCGGTGGACAAATATGGCCAGTGGCAGAATATCGAGATTACATTCAACCCCGAGAGGATGCGGATCAAATGATGAGATACCTGACCAGCCTCCTGCTGGGTGCGGCGGTGCTTGCGATGCCCGCCTTTGCGCAGAACCCGCCGCTCAGGATCGAGATCACCGAAGGGGTGATCGAGCCGCTGCCCTTCGCGGTGCCCGATTTCGTGCCCGACACCCCGGCGGCGGCCGACTATGCGACCCAGATCGCCCGCGTGGTGGCGGCGGATCTCACGGGGACCGGGCTGTTCCGCGAGATCCCGTCGGACGCCTATATCAGCCGTGTGGCGAGTTTCGAGGCCCCGGTGCAGTTCGCCGACTGGAAGGCCATCAACGCCCAGGCCCTGGTGACCGGGGCGGTCAACGTGTCCGGCGACCGCCTGACGGTCCGGTTCCGGGTGTGGGACGTGTTCTCCGGCGCCGAACTGGGCGACGGCCTGCAATTCGCCGGCACCACCGATGGCTGGCGCCGGATGGCGCACAAGGTGGCCGATCAGGTCTACAGCCGGATCACCGGCGAAGGCGGCTATTTCGACAGCCGGGTGGCTTTCGTCTCGGAAAGCGGGCCCAAGGACCAGCGGCGCAAGCGGCTGGCGATCATGGATTACGACGGCGCGAACGTGCAGTACCTGACCGACAGCGCCGCCATCGTGCTGGCCCCGCGGTTTTCGCCCACCGGCGACCGCCTGCTGTATACCAGCTACGAAAGCGGGTCGCCGCGCATCTATGTGCTCGATGTCAATCAGGTGCAACGCCGGGTGCTGCCGACGCAGGAAGGCACCATGAGCTTTGCGCCGCGGTTCTCGCCGGATGGCCAGACGGTTCTCTATTCCCTGGCGCAGGGCGGCAACACCGATCTGTGGAAGATGGACATCACCACCGGCAACAGCGCGCGCCTGACCAGCGCGCCGTCGATCGAGACCGCGCCCAGCTTTTCCCCGGACGGCAGCCAGATCGTGTTCGAAAGCGACCGCTCGGGCACGCCGCAGCTCTACATCATGCCGGCCAGCGGCGGAGAGGCCAAGCGCATCAGTTTCGGCCAGGGCCGGTACGGCACGCCGGTCTGGTCGCCGCGCGGCGACCTGATCGCCTTCACCAAGCAGAACAAGGGCCGGTTCCATATCGGCGTGATGCGCGTGGACGGCAGCGAGGAGCGTCTGCTGACCGCCTCGTTCCTCGACGAGGGGCCGACCTGGGCGCCCAATGGCCGCGTCATCATGTTCACGCGGGAAACGCAGGGCGAGGGGGGGCGGTCCTCGCTCTATTCGGTGGACATTTCCGGGCGCAATCTCAAGCCCGTCCGCACCCCGGACGGGGGCAGCGACCCCACATGGTCGCCGCTTCAGAAATAGGCGCGATTCCCGCCCGTTCGCGTTCACATGGATCGGGCGGTGTGATACAAAGAAGGCAAAGAACAATCGGAACCATGAGGCAACTGGAATGAACATACTGGGCAAAATCCTGGCTTTGGGTGCGGTGGCGCTTGTGGCCGCCTGCAGCAACAACGACCCCTCGTCCTGGGGCAACGGCGCGGGGGCCGGCGGCGCGGGCGGCGCCCTGGCGCCCGGATCGGTCAGCGATCCGCGCTCACCGGCCTATTTCCAGCAGGCGGTGGGCGACCGTGTGCTGTTCGCCGTCGATCAATCGACGCTGACGCCGCAGGCGCAGGCCACGCTGCAGGCGCAGGCGGAATGGCTGATGGCCAACCCCGACTTCACCGCGAATATCGAAGGTCATGCGGACGAACAGGGCACACGTGAATACAACCTGGCATTGGGCGCGCGCCGCGCCAACGCCGCGCGCGAGTTCCTGATCTCGCGCGGGGTTGCGGGCAACCGGCTGACCACGATCTCATACGGCAAGGAACGGCCGATCGAGATCTGCAGCGACGAGGCGTGCTATTCCAAGAACCGCCGCGCCGTCACGGTGCTCACCGGTTCGACCACGGGGTAAGATGATGCGCATTGCGGCTTTGGTTCTGGCGGCGGCGGTTTCCACGGCGGGTATGGCCGGGGCGCAGGATCAGCAGACCCTGGCGGATATCCGGCAGGAGCTGACCGTGCTGCATGTGGAGATCCAGCGGCTCAAGCGGGAATTCTCGACCACCGGATCGCCTTCGCCCAATCTGGCGGGCACTTCGGTGCTGGAGCGGGTCGATGCCATCGAGGCCGAGTTGCAGCGGCTGACCCGGCAGACCGAGCGGCTGAACGCGCGGATCGAAGCCATCGTGGCGGACGGCACGAACCGGATCGGTGATCTCGAGTTCCGTCTGGTGGAACTGGAGGGTGGCGATCTGAGCGCACTGGGCGAGACGACCACGCTGGGCGGCGACACCGGGACGGACACGGCGGCCGCCGCCGTGCCGGCACCACGGGAACCGGCGCAGGACGAGGAACTGGCCATCGGTGAACGGGCCGAATTCGACGCGGCGTCGCAGGCGCTCGGCGAGGGCGACTACCAGAAGGCCGCCGATCTGCTGGCCAATTTCGACATCAACTATCCCGGCAGCCCCCTGGCGGCCGAAGCGCATCTGCTGCGCGGGCAGGCGCTGGAGGGGCTGGGCGACACCCGCGAAGCCGCGCGCGCCTTTCTGGCCAGTTTCACCGGCGATTCCGAGGGGCCGGTCGCGCCCGAGGCCTTGTTCGAACTGGGCGCGGCGCTGGGCCGGCTGGGACAGACCGAACAGGCCTGCATCACGCTGGGCGAGGTCGGCGTCCGGTTTCCATCCTCGACCGCAGTGGCGGATGCCGGCCAGGAGATGGCGGCGCTGGGCTGTTCTTGACCCCGGATTCCGACGACCTTTGCGCCCAGATCCGCGCCGGGTTGCCGCCCGCGCTGCCGCAGCGCCTGGGGGTCGCCGTGTCCGGCGGCGGCGACTCGATGGCCTTGCTGCACATCCTGTCCGACATGCTCGGGGGCACCGGCACCGCCTTGACGGCGCTGACGGTCGATCACGGCCTGCGGGCGGGATCGGCCGCCGAGGCCCGGTTCGTGGGCGAGATGTGCGCCAGGCTGGGCGTGCGGCACGAAACCCTGACCTGGACGGGTTGGGATGGCGCGGGCAACCTGCAGGATCAGGCCCGGCAGGCGCGGTATGGCCTGCTGATCGACTGGGCGCGAAGGCACGAGGTGCCTGCGCTGGTTCTGGGCCACACGGCCGACGATCAGGCGGAAACGGTCCTGATGCGGCTGGCGCGCGCCTCGGGCGTGACCGGCCTGGCCGCGATGCCCATGGCGCGCGAGCAGGACGGCGTGCAGGTGCTTCGCCCGATGCTCGGCGTCACCCGGGCGCGCCTGCGACAGTATCTGCGCGACCGGGGGCTGGACTGGATCGAGGATCCGTCGAATCAGGACCGCCGCTTCGACCGCATCAAGGCCCGTGAGGCTCTGACCGGCCTCGAACCCTTGGGGATTTCGGCCGAGACATTGGCCGAGGTCGCACAAAACATGGCACAAGCCCGTGACGCGCTGGACCACTACACCCGGCAAGAAGCGGCCCGGCTGACCCGTCTCGACGGCGGCGACGTGTTGGTGGACCGGGGCGGATTCTCGGCGTTGCCGGAGGAAATCAAGCGACGGCTGGTCGTCGGTATCATCCGCTGGATCGGCGGCGGAACATATCCACCCCGGCGCGGCGCGGTGCAATCGGTGACAGAGGCCGTGACCGCGCGCGCACCCGGCGTTCTGGGCGGATGCCTGTACGTGCCGGATGGTTCGGCAACCCGTTTCTGCCGTGAATACAACGCCGTCCGCGATATCTCGGCGCCGATCGGGCAGCCCTGGGACCGGCGCTGGATCGTCACCGGAGCGGCAGAGCAGGGCGCCGAGGTGCGCGCCCTGGGCGAAGCCGGGCTCGACCAGGTGCCCGACTGGCGGTCCACGGGCCGACCGCGCGCCGCGTTGCCGGGCACGCCCGCCGTGTGGCGGGGCACGGACCTGCTGGCGGCGCCGCTCGCGGGATACTCCAACGGTTGGCAGGCGGAATTGCGCGCGGGCGCGAAAGACTTCGACACATCCCTTTTATCGCATTGAACATATGCCAATCATCTCTATTTTAGTGGTCTAGCTGGCAATCTTCTCCACTGCCGAATGATTTGGGAGTATTTCCTTGGGCAACGCTCGTAACATCGCCTTCTGGGTCGTCCTTTTCCTGTTGATTCTGGCGCTCTTCAACCTGTTCAGCGGGCCGGGCGGAACGCTGCAGAGCCACGAGAAGACCTATTCCGAATTCGTCACCGCCGTAGAAGCGGGCGACGTGAGCCGGGTGACGCTGGATGGCGAGCAGATCAGGTACCGGACGAATGACGGGCGCGACTATGTGACCATCAAGCCCGGCGACGCCGAAGTGACCCAACTGCTGATCGGAAAGGACATCCCCGTCCGCGCCGAGAAACAGCAGCAGTCCGGGTTCCAGTCCTTCCTGATCACGCTGCTGCCCTTCCTGCTGCTGATCGGTGTCTGGGTCTATTTCATGAACCGGATGCAGGGCGGCGGCAAAGGCGGTGCGATGGGCTTTGGCAAATCCAAGGCCAAGATGCTGACCGAGAAACATGGCCGCGTGACCTTCGACGACGTGGCGGGCATCGACGAGGCCAAGGAAGAACTGGAAGAGATCGTCGAGTTCCTGCGCAACCCGCAGAAATTCTCGCGCCTCGGCGGCAAGATCCCCAAGGGCGCGCTGCTGGTCGGCCCTCCGGGCACCGGCAAGACGCTGCTGGCCCGCGCGATCGCGGGTGAGGCGGGTGTGCCGTTCTTCACCATCTCGGGCTCGGACTTCGTGGAAATGTTCGTCGGTGTCGGTGCATCCCGCGTGCGCGACATGTTCGAACAGGCAAAGAAGAACGCGCCCTGCATCGTCTTCATCGACGAGATCGACGCCGTGGGCCGCCATCGCGGCGCCGGCTATGGTGGTGGCAACGACGAACGCGAGCAGACGCTGAACCAGCTGCTGGTCGAGATGGACGGCTTCGAGGCCAATGAAGGCGTGATCATCCTGGCCGCGACCAACCGCAAGGACGTGCTGGACCCGGCGCTGCTGCGCCCGGGCCGGTTCGACCGGCAGGTGACAGTGGCCAACCCAGACATCAAGGGCCGCGAGAAGATTCTGGGCGTGCATGCCCGCAAGACCCCGCTGGGGCCGGATGTCGATCTGCGCATCATCGCGCGCGGCACGCCGGGATTCTCGGGCGCCGATCTGGCAAACCTGGTGAACGAGGCGGCGCTGATGGCCGCCCGCGTGGGCCGGCGCTTCGTGACGATGGAAGATTTCGAGAACGCCAAGGACAAGGTCATGATGGGGGCCGAGCGCCGCTCGATGGTGCTGACCAACGACCAGAAGGAAAAGACCGCCTATCACGAGGCCGGTCATGCGGTGGTCGGGTTGACCCTGCCGCTCTGCGATCCGGTCTACAAGGCGACGATCATTCCCCGAGGCGGCGCGCTGGGCATGGTGGTCAGCCTGCCGGAAATGGACCGGCTGAACTATCACCGGGACGAGTGCAAGCAGAAGCTCGCGATGACCATGGCCGGCAAGGCCGCCGAGGTGATCAAGTACGGCGAGGATCACGTTTCCAACGGTCCGGCCGGCGACATCATGCAGGCCAGCCAGCTGGCGCGCGCCATGGTGATGCGCTGGGGCATGTCCGACAAGGTCGGCAATATCGACTATGCCGAGGCGCATGAGGGCTATCAGGGCAACGCCGCCGGGTTCTCGGTGTCGGCGCATACCAAGGAACTGATCGAGGAAGAGGTCAAGCACTTCATCCAGGAAGGCTATGAGACCGCCCACAAGATCCTTACCGAACGCAGCGAGGAATGGGAGCGTCTGGCACAGGGGCTTCTGGAATACGAAACCCTGACCGGCGACGAGATCAAGCGGGTGATGAGGGGTGAGTCGCCCTTCGAGAATGACGACGAAAGCGACAGCCCCGATCAGGGCAGCGCGCCGAGCGTCACCGCGATCCCCAAGACCAAACCCAAGAAGACGCCGCCCGACGGCGGCTTGGAGCCGGAACCGAGCGCCTGAGCGCCGGCAAGGCCCGATGGATCGGACCCCGGAACCAGCCTCTGGTTCCGGGGTTTTCCTTGGTCCGTCGATGGTCGGTGACGGGGGCAGTGCATTCAGGCTGGCATCTGCCGACGAGACCGCTAGTGTGACCGGAAACAACGTCAGGTCACGGTCGGGAAGGGGCGGAAATGCCGACATTGCGCGCAACCAGCCATGTGGGTGAGATCGTCTGGCTGGGCCATGTCGCGGCGGGCGGTTCGCTGCGCGCCCGGCCGGTGGACCGGCTGCAGCTAAGCTTTGCCGGGGATGCGGGCGCGCGGCACGAGGGGCTGACGCGGCCATCCTGTTCACGGGTCACGGACCTGTACGAAAGGGGCACCGAAATCCGCAACGTCCGGCAACTGACGATCCTGTCGGACGAGGAGTTGGCCGGGATCGCGGGCGACATGGGTCTGGACCGGCTCGACCCGGCATTGCTGGGGGCCAGCATCGTCGTCAAGGGCATCCCGGATTTCACCCACGTCCCGCCTTCCTCGCGCCTGCAGGGGCCAAGCGGGCTGACGCTGACCGTGGACATGGAAAACCGGCCCTGCGTGCTGCCGGGGCGCGAGATCGAGGTCGAGGAACCGGGCCACGGTGCCGCCTTCAAACCGGCCGCGGAGGACCGTCGCGGCGTGACCGCATGGGTCGAGCGGCCGGGCGAGATCGCGCTGGGCGACCGCATGCGGCTGTTCGTGCCGGCTCAGCGCCCCTGGGCGCCCTGAACCGGTCCCGTTTCCGATCAGATACCCGAGTTCGGGGGCCACGCCGCTTCGTGGCGCGATTATGTCGGAATCCATATCTAACCCGGCGGTACACGACGGTATGGGTTGCGCAGCACCGACGCCCGGCGTCGGTTTCGAACGGACTTCAATCAGGGATCTTGCCCAATGGCCTACAAATCCGACATCGAAATTGCCCGCGAGGCGGAAAAGAAGCCGATCCTCGAAATCGGCGCCAAGCTGGGGATCGCCAGCGACGACCTGCTGCCCTATGGCCACGACAAGGCCAAGGTCAGCCAGAGCTTCATCGACTCGGTTCAGGACCGCGAAGACGGCAAGCTGATCCTCGTGACCGCGATCAACCCGACCCCGGCGGGCGAGGGCAAGACCACCACCACCGTGGGCCTGGGCGACGGTCTGAACCGCATCGGCAAGAACGCGATGATCTGCATCCGCGAAGCCTCGTTGGGTCCGAACTTCGGCATGAAGGGGGGCGCTGCGGGCGGCGGTTATGCGCAGGTGGTGCCGATGGAGGACATGAACCTGCACTTCACCGGCGATTTCCATGCCATCACCTCGGCCCATTCGCTGCTGTCGGCGATGATCGACAACCACATCTACTGGGGCAACGAATGCGAGATCGACACGCGCCGCGTCGTGTGGCGGCGGGTGGTGGACATGAACGACCGGGCGCTGCGGCAGATCACCTGCTCGCTGGGCGGCGTGTCGAACGGTTTCCCGCGCGAGGCCGGATATGACATCACCGTGGCCTCCGAGGTCATGGCCATCCTCTGCCTGGCCTCCGACCTGAAGGATCTGGAGAAGCGTCTGGGCGACATCATCGTGGCCTATCGCCGTGACAAGTCGCCGGTCTATTGCCGCGACATCAAGGCCGAGGGCGCGATGACCGTGCTGCTCAAGGACGCGATGCAGCCGAACCTGGTGCAGACGCTGGAAAACAACCCTGCCTTCGTGCACGGCGGCCCGTTCGCCAACATCGCGCATGGCTGCAACTCGGTCATCGCCACCAAGACCGCCCTGAAGGTCGCCGACTATGTCGTGACCGAAGCCGGTTTCGGGGCCGACCTGGGGGCCGAGAAGTTCATGAACATCAAGTGCCGCAAGGCGGGCATCGCGCCCTCGGCGGTGGTGATCGTGGCCACCGTGCGCGCGATGAAGATGAATGGCGGCGTGGCCAAGGCCGATCTGGGCGCCGAGAATGTCGAGGCCGTGAACTCCGGCTGCGCCAACCTGGGCCGCCATATCGAGAACGTGAAATCCTTCGGCGTGCCGGTCGTGGTCGCCATCAACCACTTCGTGACCGACACCGACGCGGAAATCCAGACGGTCAAGGATTACTGCGCCGAGCACGGGGTCGAAGCGGTGCTTTCGCGGCACTGGGAGCTGGGTTCGGAAGGGTCCGAGGATCTGGCCCGCAAAGTGGTCGAGATCGCGGATGCCGGCACCGCGAATTTCTCGCCGATCTATCCGGACGACATGCCGCTGTTCCAGAAGATCGAGACCATCGCCAAGCGCATCTACCGCGCCGACGAGGTTCTGGCCGATGCGAAGATCCGCAACCAGCTGAAGGACTGGGAAGCCGCCGGATACGGCAACCTGCCGGTCTGCATGGCCAAGACCCAGTATTCCTTCTCGACCGATCCGACCCTGCGCGGCGCGCCGACCGGCCACTCGGTGCCGGTGCGCGAAGTGCGGCTGAGCGCCGGCGCCGGGTTCATCGTGGTGGTCTGCGGCGAAATCATGACCATGCCCGGCCTGCCGCGCAAACCCGCCGCCGAGACGATCCGCCTCAATGACGCAGGTCAGATCGAGGGCTTGTTCTAGGCCGCCAAATGAGCCATCCGTGGCCCGGGACACGCCGGGCCACAGGAGATTCCAATGACCCCTCTGACGCCGCCGCAGGACTGCGCCACGATGCGCGAGTTGCGGGAGCAGATCGACAAGCTCGACCGAGAGTTGATCGGAATGCTGGTCAGGCGCGCGCGGTACATCGACCGCGCCGCCGAGCTGAAGCCGGGTGAAAGCCTGCCCGCGCGCATACCGGCCCGGGTGGAAGAGGTGGTCCGGAACGTCCGCGTCAGCGCCGGCCGGCAGGGGCTGGACCCCGATCTGGCCGAGCGGGTGTGGCGCATTCTGATCGACTGGTCGATCGCCCGCGAAGAAGGCGTGATCGGCGTTGAATGAAAGGCCGGTCGCGGTCGATGGACCCGGGCGGAGAGTGAGGGAAGGGATCGAATATGGTCGCGCAAATCATCGACGGAAAAGCCTTTGCCGCGAAGGTCCGCGGGCAGGTCGCCGAGCATGTGGCCCGGCTGAAGCAGGAGCATGACATCACCCCCGGTCTGGCGGTGGTTCTGGTGGGCGAAGACCCGGCGAGCCAGGTCTACGTCCGCTCAAAGGGCAAGCAGACCGTCGAGGTCGGCATGAACTCCTATGAGCACAAGCTGGAAGCCGACACGCCGGAAGAAGAACTGCTGGCGCTGATCGACAAGCTCAACAACGATCCCGCCGTGCATGGCATCCTCGTGCAACTGCCGCTGCCTAGGCACATGAACGAGGATCTGGTGATCAACGCCATCGACCCCGCCAAGGATGTCGATGGGTTTCACATCTCGAATGTGGGCCTGCTGGGCACGGGGCAGAAGTCGATGGTGCCCTGCACGCCGCTGGGCTGCCTGATGATGCTGCGGGACCATCACGGGTCGCTGTCCGGTATGGATTCAGTTGTCATCGGTCGCTCGAACATCGTCGGCAAGCCGATGGCGCAACTGCTGCTGGGCGACAGCTGCACCGTGACCATCGCCCATTCACGTACCAAGGATCTGCCCGGAGTCGTCCGCCGGGCCGACATCGTGGTGGCCGCCGTCGGGCGGCCGGAAATGGTGCCGGGCGACTGGATCAAACCCGGCGCCACCGTGATCGACGTGGGCATCAACCGGATCGAGCGGGACGGCAAGACCAGGCTTGTGGGCGACGTTGACTATGCCAGCGCATCGCAGGTCGCGGGCGCGATCACGCCGGTTCCCGGCGGCGTGGGGCCGATGACCATTGCCTGCCTGCTTGCCAACACCCTGACCGCCTGCTGCCGCGCCAACGGGCTGGCGGAACCCGAGGGGCTGACGGCCTAGGTCCATCCACCGCCGGGGCCTTTGGACCGGGGATCGCGCGACCAGACGGGCGTCGCGCGATCTTTTTGGCGTATTCATAGGCGGTTAAGCGAAAATTCAGTTTGTTCCCCTTCAATCGGCCTGCGATAAGTGTGCTGCTTTTCGCGATCGGGGTCGACATCTGTGGCTTGAGGGGTATGCGGGTTTTGTTGGAGCGAGTGGCGCAGTACTGCCGGAGCGGCCAGGCGTGGCAGGTCGTCCCTGCCGCTCTCTTCGTTCTTCTGCTGGCCTTGGTGTTCGACTCGATCCACGGCGCCGCGCTGCCCTGGCCCAGGCGCTTGCTGTTCGGTTTGGGCCTGCTCGTTCTTGCCATCGCGGTGGCGCGACTCGTCCTCGGCCTGGTGCGAACCCGCTGGAGCGCGACCGGACGGGTAGCCGGGGATGTGGCCATCATCGCTCTGATCACGGCCCTGTTCACGCCGGCCCTGTGGCTCCTGACCCGACTTTCCTTCGCGTCGGGCGGCGCGGCAGCGCCGGACCTGTCCACGCTGGCGCCGTGGGGCGCCCTGTTCGCGACGGGGCTGCTGACGGTCCGTCATGGCCTGCCTGATCTGGCCCCGGCCACACCGGGCCATAACGCACCGGTTCGCGCCCGACTGCTGCGCCGCCTGCCGGACGGGTTTTCGGGCGAGATCCTGCGGCTGACCGTGCGGGATCACAACGTCGATGTGGTTACGAGCGAGGGGGTCTTCACGATCCGGATGCGGTTCGGGGACGCGATCGACGAGGTCGAGCCGGTCGCGGGTTTTTGCACCCACCGCTCTCACTGGGTCGCCGCGGCTGCCATCCAGGGCGCGGAACGGGAAGGCGGCAAGGTCTTTCTGCGCCTGAGCAACGGCGACCGGATTCCGGTGAGCCGCAGGTACCGCCCGGGGCTGGAGGAGGCCGGCGTCATCTAGCGCGGCATCGGTATCGGACGGGGATCGGGTCCGGTCACGATGGCCAGCGCATCCGGCCCGAACAGCGCGTTCAGCGCCCGGTCCTCGCTGCGCAGACCGCCGGTATAGGTGCCATAGGCGGGCAGGATCAGGCGCGCGCGATCCACCAGAAAGGCCGGCCGCGTCACGCTGCGCCCGCGCGCGCAGAGCCGGGCCTTGGGGTGATAGTGGCCCGAGATCTCGGCCTTGGCCCCCGGTTTGGCGATGTGCCGGAAGGTCAGCGGCCCGAAGGCCCAGGAGTCCAGATGCGCGCCGCCCATTTCTACCGGTCCCGGATCGTGATTCCCCTCGATCCAGATCCACCGCCGCCCAGCCTGCAGGGTCGCGATTTCCAGTCGGTCGGCCTCGGGCAGATGCCGCGCCGCGCCCAGATCGTCGAAACTGTCACCCAGGCAGACGACGATCCTGGCGCCGGTCCGCTCGATGTCGGCGGCCAGCCGGTTCAGCGTGTCCCGGCTGTCATAGGGGGGCAGCACTGCACCGCCGCGCCGGGCCAGGCGCTCGGACTTGCCAAGATGGAGGTCCGACACGCAGAGCAGATCCCGGCCCGGCCACCACAGGGCGCCGGAGCCCAGGGCCGTCAGCCGTTCGCCGAAGAAGGAAAACGCATACCCGTTCATGATCTGTTCTTTGGCCGATGCGCGGGCCGGTTGCAACCCGCAATCGCGGCGTCAGAGCGGCGCGAGCCCCGCTTCGCGCAGCAGTTTCGCGCTTTCCTCGGCCAGAATCCGTTCCTCGGCCTCGCCATGTACCGGTACCTTGCCCACCTCCAGAAACAGCGGCGCGGCGAGCGGCGAGACCCGGTCGAGCCGCACCAGATCGACCCGGTTCCCGACCCTCCCGATCATTTCTTCGATCCGGCCGAAATCCACCAAGCCGCGCATGGTTTCCTCGCGGGTGATCTGCATGAGCAGGTGATCGGGGTCGTATTTGAGCAGCGTGTCATACAGGATGTCCGAGGAAAACGTCGCCTGCCGCCCGGTCCTGCGCTGGCCGCCGACGTTCCGCTCGATCAGCCCGGCGATCGTCGCGCTGGCGCGGAACGTGCGTTTCATCACGGCATTGCCGGCAAGCCACCGGTCGAGCCCGTCGCGCAGCGCGTCGATGTCCAGAAGGGATCGCGGGTCGCTCACCTCGTCCAGTCCCCAGATCAACGTCGCATAATCGGTGGCCACGAATCCCAGCGGCGCAAGCCCCTGTTCTTCCATGCGTTTCGTCAGCAGCAGGCCCAGGGTCTGCTGGCCGTTGCGCCCGGCGAACCCGTAGACGCAGATGTGTTCGCGCCCGTCGCTGGGAAAGCTCTCGATCAGCAGGCGCCCCCGCTCGGGCAGCCGCGACACCGCGCGCTGCAGCGCCAGCCAGTCGGCGGTGTGCGGCGGCAGCTGCGGCCAGTCGGGTTGCGCGAACATGTCGAGGATGCGGGCGCAGAGTTGCGTGGAAGTCGCGAATTTGGTGCCGGAAAACACTGCGATCTTGGGCTTTCGGTCGGCGCGGCGCGTCACCTCGACGACCATCTCGCGCAGACCCTCATAGCGGACGATCTGCCCCCCGATCAGGAACGTGTCGCCGGGGGTGAGCGAAGCGGCGAAACCTTCCTCGACCTCGCCCAGCGGCTTGCCGCCCCGGTTGCGCTTGAGCCGGACCTTGAGCGTGTCGGTGTCCTGGATCGTGCCGATGTTCATCCGTATTCTCTGCGCGGCGCGGGGGTCGCGCAACTGCCACCGCCCGTCCGGCCCCTGCTGCAGCCGCTGCCAGCGGTCATAGGCGCGCAGGGCATAGCCGCCGGTGGCGCAGAAATCGAGGCAGGCGTCGAACTCGGCCCGGGTCAGTGCGGCGAACGGGCCGGCGCTGGTCATTTCGTCAAACAGCGCATCGGCGTGGAACGGCCCGGCGGCGGCGGCGATCAGGATGTGCTGGCACAGCACGTCGCGCGGCCCCGGCCCGCGCGGCTCGCCATCCAGCGCATGGGCCTTGACGGCCTCCAGCGCGGCGACGCATTCGACCACTTCGAAGCGGTTGGCGGGCACCAGCAGCGCCTTGGAGGGCGCGTTGTAGCGGTGGTTGGCGCGGCCGATCCGCTGGACCAGACGCTTGACGTTCTTGGGCGCGCCGATCTGGATCACCAGGTCCACATCGCCCCAGTCGATGCCCAGATCCAGCGAGCCGGTGCACACGATCGCGCGCAACTCGCCGCGCACCATGGCCGCCTCGACCCTTTCGCGCCGTTCCCGGTCCAGGCTGCCGTGGTGTATGCCGATCGGCAGGCCGTCATCATTGGCAAGCCACAGGTTGTGAAAGAAAATCTCGGCCTGCGCCCGCGTGTTGTGAAAGATCAGCGTGGTCCGGTGCTTGCGGATCTCATCCAGCACCGCCGGAATTGCATAGGTCGCGCCGCCGCCGGCCCAGGGCGGCATGTCTTCGGTCTGAAGCATGGCGATGTCCGGGTCGGGGCCGGGATCGGCCAGCACGATCTCGCAGGGGTCGGGATGGCGCGCGAGGAACCCGGCGATCGCTTCGGGGTCTTCCACCGTGGCCGACAATCCGACGCGCCGCAGGGCAGGGCGCAAGGTCTGGAGCCGCGCCAGCGCCAGCATCAGCTGATCGCCCCGCTTGCTTTCGGCCAGCGCGTGGATTTCATCGACGATCACCCGTTCCAGACCGGCAAACATGCGCGGGGCGTCTTCATAGGAGGTCAGCAGCGCCAGACTCTCCGGCGTGGTCAAAAGGATATGCGGAGGGTCCGCGCGTTGGCGTTTCTTGCGGGTCTGGGACGTATCGCCGGTGCGGTCTTCAATGCGGATCGGCAGCCCGATCTCTTCGACGGGCGTGCGCAGGTTGCGCTTGATGTCCGCCGCCAGCGCCTTGAGCGGCGAGACATAGAGCGTGTGCAAGCCTTGATGCTGGCCGTCGGCCAGTTCCGCCAGCGTCGGCAGAAACCCGGCCATGGTCTTGCCGCCGCCCGTCGGCGCGATCAGCAGGGTGGCCGGGTCGCGCGCGCGCTCGAACAGCGTGGCCTGGTGGGGGTGGATGGACCAGCCCCTGGCGGCAAACCAGTTGCGGATCGGCGCGGGAATCGTCGTCATGCGGCCAGAGTATCCCGCCTTTCGGGCGGTCTCTAGGGACGCGGCGGCAGGGTCCGCAACATCCGCTGAACCGCCTTGAACACTTCGGTCTCCGCCCCTTCCGGCGCGGCGTCCAGGGCGCTTGCCACATCCTTGACCAGAATGCCGATGGTGTTGTCTTCACCATACCCGTCCCGGGCGAATTCGATCCGGTCGAACCCGGATGCAAACCAGTTCTGGCCCGAGCTCGTGTGGATCAGGTCGAGCAGCCTTCGTTCGTCCAGCCCGGCCTGCCGCGCCCAGTCCAGCACCAGCCGGGTGATGGCCGTGTTCGCGGCCGCCAGAAGGTTGTTCAAGACCTTGGCCTGCATCCCCGCGCCGAAGCCCCCCATCCGGTGAAAGTGCGCGCCAATGGCGTCGAACAGGGGTTGGGCCGCATCGAGATCCTCGGTACGGCCGCCCAGCATGAACGACAGCCGCGCCTCCTGCGCGGCGATCTGCGCGCCGGACATCGGGGCGTCGATCAGGACGATCCGTTCGGGGATGCGTTCCCGCAGCGCGTGGACATAGCGCGGCGAAAGGGTCGAACACAAAATGACGCGGCGCAGGGTCTTGGCCTTGGCAAACCCCTGCGCCTCGAACAGGACATCCTCGGTCTGCGGAACGTCGCGCACCACCGTGATCAGGGTTTCCAGCGGTTCGGCAAAGCCGTCGGGATCGTCGGTCACGAAGGGCTGCAACGCGCCGAACTCGGCAGGCGGGCGGATGTCGAACCCGCGGGCATCGATTCCGGCGCGGCGCAGGGCGGCCAGCATCGGCGCACCCATGCGGCCGCATCCGGCAAGACCGATCATCTGACGATCTCTTCGTCCCTCACGAACATGTTGGCCCAGGCCCGGTCGATCAGTTCGGGGCTCATCTGATAGGGAATGCCCTCGAACTCGCAGATCGAGATCATCTGGTCGATCAGGAAGATCGGCTGATAATTCGCATAGACGTTGTTGATGGTCGGGTACTTGACCTTGAGCAGATGCACCAGCGCCGACTCGTCCAGCGGAATGCCGCGCTTGCGGGCGACCATGGCGAAGATCTTGAGGAAGTTCTCCTGGTTCGGGCCGTCGATCTTGATCTTGAAGAAGATCCGGCGCAGCGCCGCCTGGTCGAAGATCTCGTTCGGGTGGAAGTTGGTCGAAAAGATCACCAGCGTGTCAAAGGGCACCTCGAACTTCTCGCCCGACTGCAGGCCCAGGATGTCCTTGCCTTCTTCCAGCGGCACGATCCAGCGGTTGATCAGGGCCTGCGGCGGTTCGGCCTGGCGGCCAAGGTCGTCCACGATGAAGATGCCGCCGGTCGATTTCAGCTGCAGCGGCGCCTGATAGGTGCGGGCCGTCGGGTTGTAGACCAGGTCGAGCATCGACAGCGACAGTTCCCCGCCGGTGATCACCGTCGGGCGCTCGCACATCACGTAACGGGTGTCGAACCGCTTGCGGCGGCGCAGGCTGTTGGGATCGTCCGGTTCCTGCTCGATCCTGTTGTGCACGATCGGGTCATAGACGGTGATGACCTGTCCGGCGTATTCGATGGCGCGCGGCACGTAGACGTGATCGCCCAGCGCGTCACGGATGCCGTTCGAGATCGAGGATTTCCCGTTGCCCGGCGGGCCGTACATCAGGATCGAGCGCCCGGCGCTGACGGCGGGCCCAAGGTGATCCAGCAGGCTGTCCGGCAGCACCAGATGCCCCATGGCGTTGATGAGCTGGCTGCGCGTGACCTGGATGTTGCGGATCGACTGGCGTTTGACCTGTTCGCTGTAGACGTCCAGCGGCACCGGCATGGCGCCGAAATACTCGGACTGGCTCAGCGCGTCGAGCGCCCGCGCCTTGCCCGCGTCGGTCAGCTGATAGCCCATCTCGTTGCCGCTGTTGGCGTTGAGCGTGCCCGTCGCCTCCAGCAGTTTCTGTTCACGTGCGATGTCCACCAGTTCCTGCGTGACCGACGAGGGCAGACAGATCGCCTCGGCAATCTCGCTGACCAAGTTCGCGTTTTTCCGGAAGATGGTCTTGAGAAGGATGTCCCGCATCATGACCAGCGGCAAGCGCATCTCGGCCAACCCCTTGGGGGCGGGCGGGGCCATCACGGTGGTGGTCTGCATGTTCATGGCGTTGCTCGTTCGTTCTGGATCGCCGGAAAAATTCAGCTCTACGGATTTCTGACGGTAAAACTGGCTCAGCAATGTGGCATCACAAAGGCAGAGCCGGGGCGCGCCGGTGATCTCTCAGGTTCCCAGAAATGCTCCCAAAATCAAATAGATGAACAGGCTTCCCGCTAGGGTGAGCCCCATGGGAAACAGCTTTCCCATCTCCCAGCTTTTCCAGTCGGGGGCAATCCGGCGCAGGCCTGTGTGTTTTGCCAGCCGATGCGCACAGAACGCCCCCAGCAGCCCCGCCGCGAGAATGGCCAGGACCAGGCGGAGGTCGGCCGTCCACACGAAAGGGGCCGCGGCCGCCGCGAATTTCGCGTCGCCGGCCCCGACCGCGCCGCCGTAGTTCAGCAGAAACCCGATGATCAGAATGACGACCAGATGCAGCAGCTGCCAGCCATAGACCGGCAGCGACACCGAAACCGGGCCGATCTTGCCGGCCGGCCAGTCGCCGGCCCAGGGGGGCAGGGCGACAAGACCGACGGTCACATAGACCAGCGCCAGGGCCATCACGGCCTGGTTCTTGATCTTCATCTCGCGCAGATCGGTGAACGCGACGTAAAAGCATATGGGCAGCACAAAAGGCAGAAACCACAGCGCCGCCGAGGCCGGAATCGCCATGCCTTACGCGCTCTCCAGGGCTTCCAGCGATCTCACGGCTTCTTCGAAATGCTGCGGATGCGTCGAAACGGCGTCGCGCAGCAGCGTCTTGCCGGTCTCGACATCACCCTGCTTGATCGCCGACAGCGCCATGGTGTGCAGCAGCAGCGCCCGCTCGGTCTGGTCCATCGGGACGACGGGGATGGTATAGTTGCGCTGCGCGCCGCGGGCCAGCACCAGGTTGTTCTTGGCGGTGAACAGCGACTTGTCGTGCTTTATCGCCTCGGTGAACAGCCGTTCCGCCTCGGCGTAGTCGCCGCGCGTCAGCTTGGAGTAGCCCCAGTTGTTCATGACGCCGGCCGGCCGTGTGGTCAGCCCGACCGCGGTCTCGTAAAAGGTGTCGGCCCGCTTCCAGTCCTTGTTGGCGTCGGCCACCATCGCTTCAAGCCGGTAGCGCCGGAAGGTCTCATGCGTGGGCGGGATCGAATCCAGGATTTCCTCGGCGCGCTTCCATTCGCCGTTGCGGATCAGGGCGTCGGCAAAGGCCACCTTGTCCTCGGTGGTCGAGCCGCCCATCTTGACCAGCTTGGACCAGGCCGCGACCGCCTCGGGGTTGCGCTTGGCGCGGGTCAGCGAATAGGCCAGCCCGCGCTGGAGGTCGGCCCGGTCGGGGTTTTCGCTGGAGGCGCGCTGAAAATAGGCGACGGCCTCGTTCGGGTCCGCCACGCTCAGCATCACGTCGTTCAGGTTGGTTTCGTCGATGACGTTCACGTCCTGGAATGCACGATCGACGGTTTCTTCGCCATCCTCGCTGCAGGCGGTCAGTGCCAGACCACAGCACAGCATTGCCGGAATCAGGAAAGTGTGGCGCATTTTTTGCGTCCTTTACTGCTCTTGCCTCTGTCATGGTGTTCTGCGCAGGACAAAATCGCCATGTCCCCGCTGCACCAATTTGAATTCTGCTTTGTCGGGGATGGTAACAGGATTTTCCATTTTTGCGAGAGCTAACTGAAGATTGTCCCGTATTGCGTCACTTTCGCCATTGTCCAGCGCGAATGCCTTGCGGAACACCAGCGCGGCTTCCGGATATTCTTCCTGTTCCATCAGGAGCACGCCGAGATTGTTCCAGGCTTCGGGCCAGTCCGGTTCCTCCTCGACGGCCCGTCTGAGCAGTTCTTCGGACTGCCCCAAACGTCCCAGGCCCAGATTGGCCGTGCCCATGCCGGTGACGACTTCGGGCGTCATGCCGTGAACCAGTGCCGCGCGGGTGAAGGCGGTGAGGGCCAGTTCGTATTCCCCGGATTCCATCAGGCGATGCGCCACCAGCAGCGGATCCACGTCTTCGCCGCGCGGGTCGAGGCCGGGCGGGTAGGGCGAGTCCGGCAGGTCGTTGGACGTGCAAGAGGCCACCGCCGCAAGAACGGCGATGGCCTTGATCGTGGTGGTCAGTTGCGCGGGTCTGCTCGTACCCGACTTGGACATGTTCAGTTGCTCATCTTCCCGAGATCCGCGATGCCCTTTGCCGATGGTCCCACAAGGATGATCAACAGCGGCGGCACCGTAAGCATCATTGTGGCGAGGGTCATTTTGGTTGGCAACTTGTTTGCGGCTTCTTCCGCCCGCATCACGCGCTTGTCGCGCATCTCGCTGGCGTAGACCCGCAGGGCTTCGGCGATCGATGTGCCGAAAGTCGCCGACTGGATCATCACGGTCACGAAGGACGATACGTCCTGGACCGCGCATCGCGTGCCCATGTCGCGAAGCACCTTGTCCTTTTCCTTGCCTGCCTTCATCTCATGCGCGACGATCTCGAATTCCTCGGCGATGTCGGGATACGAGGTGCGCAGTTCCGCCGCCACCCGGACGATGGACTGATCCAGCGACTGGCCCGCTTCGACGCAGACCAGCATCATGTCGAGCGCGTCCGGGAACCCGGCGGTGATGTTCTCGCGACGGGTCTCGATCCGGCGGGTGATCCAGTACTTCGGCAGGAAATACCCGGCCACGGCCGGCACGATCACGCGGATGGCGATCTGCTGCCCGTCGAAATCCTGCCCGCCCGAAAGCACGGTCACGAAGAGCACGCCCAGGATCAGGCCGAGAATCCCGAGGGCGAACTGGGCAAAATGAAAGAACCGCACGGCGTCCTTCGAGCGATAGCCGGCCTGGCGCAGCTTGAGCTGCATCGCCGAAAGCTCCTCGACATCCTTGGGTTCGAGGAACCCGGCGAATTTCTCGAGCTGTTCGTTCCGTCCGGCCTGACGCAGCTGTTCCTTCTTGCTTTTCGACTTCGCCTTCGGCGCGGCATCCCGCTTAAGCTTTTTCAGCGGGTCTTCGCGCTGGTTCATCAGCGCCGGGATCGTCAGCAGGATCATGAACAACCCGAGGATGCCCACGACGATGAGGGGGCCGAACTCACCGAGATGCTCGGTGAGGAAATCGTTGATCTTGGTCAGATATTCCATCTTGGCCCCTCAGACTTTGATGTTGGTGAGCGCGCGCATCACGATCAGGTTCAGCGTCAGCATGATCCCCACCACGAAGCAGGCCGGAATGAACCACGGATGATCGACGACGCCGTCATAATAGTTGGGGTCGTTGACCATGATCACGAGCAGGCAGACCACGGGGAATGCCGACAGGAACTTGCCCGACCACTGCGCCTCGGCGGTGATCGCCTTGACGCGCCGGAACAGCCGGAACCGCGCGCGGATCACCTTGGCCAGGCCGGCCAGGATCTCGGCCAGGTTGCCGCCCGACTGCTGCTGGATGGCCACGGCGACCGCAAGGAACCGCAGATCCTGCATGTCGAGCCGCTGCGCCATTTCCTTGAGCGCCTCGCCGACATCGCGACCATAGGCGCTTTCATCCGCGATGATGCCGAATTCGGTGGCGATCGGATCATCGACCTCCTTCGCCACGATCTGAATGGCGGAAACGAACGGATGCCCGACCCGCAGCGACCGAACCATCAGTTCGACGGCATCGGGCAACTGCTCCTCGATCATGGACATGCGTTTCTTGGCCTTGTGATTGACCCACGTGTAGACCGCGCCGATGCCGATCGCGACCGAGATCGCTATGCGCAGCGGCGTTTCGGTGTTGGTCCCCACGCTGAGCCCGACAAAGGCCATGACCGAGACCAGCGCCATGATCATGATCAGCTGCGAAGGGGTGAAGGCGATGGCCGCCTTCTGCGCCTTTTCCGCCAGGAGGGAGTAGAGCGGAATCGACTTGGTTTTCATGTGCTGCTGCATTTCCTTGCGCAGCTGTTCCAGCACCTGTTCGCGGCCCTGGCCCTTGTCGAGCATGTCCAGTCGCCGGTTGACGCGGCTGTTCAGGCTGATCGACTTGCCGAAGGCGACCAGATAGATGCCTTCCACCAGCAGCAGAACGCCCACGAAGATTGCGCCATAGATGAGCGGCTCGAGGCTGAGTTCCATCGCGTGTTCCTTACATCGTCGTGGGTTCGTAGATGGACGGCGGCAGATCGTAGCCCCACAGGCGGAACCGCTCGGAATAGTGGCTGCGGACGCCCGTGGCGGTGAAATGGCCGATGATCTTGTTGTCCGGCGTCAGGCCGACGCGCTGGAACCGGAAAATCTCCTGCATCGAGATCACGTCGCCTTCCATGCCGGTGATCTCGGTCACAGAGGTCATCCGGCGCGAACCGTCCTGCAGGCGGCTGGCCTGCACGATCAGGTTCACGGCGCTGGCGATCTGGCTGCGCACGGCCTTGATCGGCATCTCGATCCCGGCCATCGCGATCATGTTTTCCAGTCGCGAGATACCGTCGCGGGCCGAGTTGGCGTGGATCGTGGTCATCGATCCGTCGTGGCCGGTGTTCATGGCCTGCAGCATGTCGATCACCTCGGCGCCGCGCGTCTCGCCGACGATGATCCGGTCGGGACGCATCCGCAGGGCGTTTTTCAGACAGTCGCGCGGGCTGACCTCGCCCTTGCCTTCGACGTTGGGCGGGCGGCTTTCCATCCGGCCCACATGGGTCTGCTGCAGCTGGAGTTCCGCCGTGTCCTCGATGGTCAGGATGCGCTCGGAATTGTCGATGAAACTGGACAGGGCATTGAGCGTCGTCGTCTTACCCGAGCCCGTCCCGCCCGACACGATGATGTTCAGGCGGGTGGCGACCGCGGCCTGGAGATAGGCAGCCATTTCTTCGGTGAAGGCGCCGAAATTCACCAGGTCGTCGATGCTCAGCTTGTCCTTCTTGAATTTCCGGATCGACACCAGCGAACCATCGACGGCGATCGGCGGCACCATGGCGTTGAAGCGCGACCCGTCGGCCAGGCGGGCGTCGACATAGGGGTTGGATTCATCGACACGGCGGCCCACGGCGGACACGATCTTGTCGATGATCCGCATCAGGTGCTTTTCGTCCTTGAACGTGATGTCGCTCATTTCCAGCTTGCCGTGGCGCTCCACGAAGATCTGCTGCGGACCGTTCACGAGGATGTCGCTGACCGAGTCGTCCTGCAGGAGCGTCTCCAACGGCCCCAGGCCGGTGACTTCGTCATACAGTTCCTTGTTGAGCTGTGCCCGGTCCTCGCGGTTGAGCACCACGCCGCGCTGCTCGAGGATTTCGCTGGCGATGGTACCGATTTCCGCGCGCAGCTCGGCCTCGGACGCGCGCTCGAGCGCGCCAAGATTCAGGTTTTCCAGCAACTCGCGGTGCAACTCGACCTTGAGTTCGCCCAGCCGTTCCTTGCGTTTGCGGTCGCGGTCGGCCGAGGCCGCCTCGGCCGGGCGCAGCTGGATCGGCTTGCGAATCGCGGCTGTGGGTTTGGCATCGGGCTGCACGACCTTGGCCGCTTCGGGCTCGGGGGCCTTGTCCTTGGTGCCGACCGGTACAGCCGCCGGCTGCTTCTTGTACCTAGAAAACACGTTCGATCCCCCTAAGGTTGTTGTCAGGCCGCTTCAGCATCGTCGTTTCCAAGCGCGTGCAGAGATTGCGCCAGCTTCGAAATTTCCTTGCGCAACGGGTTCTTGGCAGCGGACGAGGCCAGCGGAAGACCGTGATCGCCGCCGTGCAGGACCGCCTTGCCGCCATCGGGCAGCTGCAGGTCGATGGAAATGCCCAGGCTCTCGCCCATCCGCTTGACGCGGCTCTTGCCCGTCAGATCGGTGAACTTGGGTGCCCGGTTCAGCGCAAAGCGCAGCTTGTTGAACGGCAGATCCTCGGATTGCAGCGCCCGCTTCAGGCGCAACGCGTTCTGAGCCGACCGCATGTCCAGTTCGATGAGCGCGAAATAGACATGCGCGGCCTGCAGCACGGTTTCCGACCAATGCACCAGGGTCGTCGGCATGTCCACGACCACATAGTCGAAATGCGCGCGGGCCATGTTGATGACCCGTTGCACGTCTTCCTGCGTGATGATGTCGAGTGGGACCAGATCGGCGGGCGCGGTAAGAACCTGCAGCTTGTCCTCGAAGCTCTGCAGCGCCTGGCCGAACACCTCTTCGTCCATCGAGCCGGTGTCGGACAGCATCTCGAACACGGCCTCGCGGCGCGGAAGGTCCAGATAGGTGGAGACGGTGCCGAATTGCAGGTCCAGATCGATCAGGCAGACGCTGGGGGCGTCCTTTTTCGTCACGGTCGCCAGTTCCCAGGCCAGATTAACCGCCAGCGTCGTGGCGCCGACGCCCCCGGCCAGGCCGTGCACGACGAGCAGCGCGCCCTCTTTCGACGGGCCCGAGTCGAGTTGCGGGGCGGCGCGATGGGCCACGGCCGCCGGTTCGGGCTGACGCAGCCGCTCGACGGCCTCCTGCAGCTCCTTCTCGGGCAGGGGGTAGGGGACGAATTCATCGGCGCCCTTGCGCAGCAGCTGATGCAGCGCCGCCGGGGTCACATCCTCGGCGATCAGGACCACCTTGATCTTGCGCGCCTTGGCCTGGACGATGATTTCGCCCATCTGTTCCAGATCGTTCTCATCCTCGCCGTCGATGGCCAGGGCAATGAATTCCAGCGTTTCCGCCTCGGGCTGCGTGAAAAAGGCCAGCGCCTCGGCAAAGCCGAGATCGCCCCAATTCGTGCCCATGACGGCTTCCATGTCCTCGATCAGCAGATCGAAGTTCTGAATGTCGCGGCTAACGGTGCAGGCGAGGAGTGCGTTGTCTTCGGATTGCGGCGTAACGCTGCTCATATCCCAGATCCCTTGTTGCGTGAGCGCAGGTCAGAGGATCAGCGTTTCGACTGTTCTGGCCTGAGATCGCCCGATTGCGGTCGAATCCCGCCCGCAGATCACCAATTGCTGACAATTTTGCCGGGAAGTTGGGCGAGATTTGGGCCGAAAGAAACCAATTGTAGGGAATTGGGCGACGATGCCGCCCAATTCCGCTTATTGTTACTCGGTGGCTTCGACACCTTCGGTGTAGCTGCCGGTGCGGATCGGCGATGCCGGTTCCGCGCTCCTGATGTATTCGCGATAGATCACTTCGGCATATTTGCCGTCCAGCACCGTCGGGTGACGGCCAAAGAACCCGGCCACCTCGGTGACGGTCCGGCGATTGCGCCGCTCGCGATCCGGCGTTTGGATCAACGGCCGGGTTTCTCCAAAGGAAACAACGGCTTCGACGCGCGAGCGCGAGATGCCCTGCCGTTCAAAGAAGGCCACCACCGCCTGTGCCCGGCGCAGACCGAGGCGCTTGTTGTAGGCCGGTGATCCGACGGCGTCGGTGTGGCCGTAGACCCGGAACCGCACCTCGGGGAACTGCTTGATCCAGGCCGCCTGCTCCAGCAGGATCTGCTGCGCGGTGCCGTCCAGCTGGGCGCTGTCAAAGGCAAAGTTGATCTGGTCTGGCACTTCCCGCGCAAACCGCTCGGCCAGGATCTGCGAGTAGCTGCGCTCGCCATTCATGATCTGAACGTTGTTCAGCGTCGCATTTCCGAATGTGCCAGTGTCGACATCGTATCCTGCTTCGCGTCCGCAGGCGGCGACGGCGATCGTCAGGCCCAACGTGAGTACCGTGTTTCGCATCGGTCCCATCCTCCAATCAATCCAGCACGTAGCCATACGAGCCGGTGAAGTCCTGTTTGGCGACTTCCGACGCCGCGCCGCTGCCCGCGCGCACAGTGCGCGTGGTGTGGCCGTTCCAGAACAGGTCGGCTTCGCTCGGCGGCTTGACACGGTCGGTCGGCAGCGTCAGCGCCTCGCCCACCGTCGGAGTCACGAGATGCGCCGTCACGATGATCACCAGTTCCGTCTGGTTGCGCTGGTAGTCGGCGCTGCGGAACAGCGACCCAAGCACCGGCACGTCACCGATCCAAGGCAGTTGGTTCACATTGTCCTGAAAATCGTCCGAAATCAGGCCGGCGATGGCAAAGCTTTCGCCATCGCGAAGCTCCACGGTCGTTGCCGTTTCGCGCTTGATGAAAGCCTGGATGTTGAAGCCGCTGATCGTGATGGAGTTGTTCGGATCGAGCGCCGAAACACCCGCCACCATTTCCAGATTGATCAGATCGCCATCGACAACCCGCGGCACGAATTTCATTTCGACGCCGAAGGGCTTGTATTCGATGGTGGTCACACCTTCTTCCTGCTGAACCGGGATCGGATATTCGCCGCCGGCGAGGAAGTTGGCCTCCTGGCCGGACAGGGCAGAGAGATTCGGTTCGGCCAGAGTGCGCACGACGCCTTTTTGTTCCAGGGCTTCGATCAGCAGCCGAACCTGAGTCGATCCGGCCCCGAACCCGAACAGGATGGCACCCGTATTCGTCTGCGTGATCGGGATGTTGTTGTTCAATGCATTGGCCAAGGCGCCAAGGTTGTTCAGGGTGCCGGTACCGCCGTTCACATCGCTGCCGCCAAAGCCCCAGGATGCCCCGAGCGCCTTGCGGACCGAACGCTGCATTTCGGCGAACCGGACCTTCAGCATGACCTGCTGCACACCGCCGACGCTCATCAGGTTCGACACCCGCTCCGGCGCATAGCGTTCCGCCAGTTCCAGCGCACGGGCCAGCCGGGCCGAGCTGGAAACCGTTCCCGACAGCACGATGCCGTCATTCGCGGTTCTGACCTCGATCCGCTCGCCGGGCAGGATCTGCCGCAGCCGTTCCTTGAATTCTGTGACATCCGGCGCGACGCGCACGTTCACATTGGTGATGAGCTGGCCGCCGGCGTCGAACAGCGACAGGGTCGTCAGGCCGGGCGACTTGCCCAGAACATAGATCGTGCGATCCGACAACGACGAGATGTCCGCAATTCCGGCGTTGGCGATGCTGAGCTCGGCAAAGGGCTCCTCGCTGTCCACCACGATGGCGCGGTTCATGGGGACTTCCAGCGTTTCTGCCGCCCCCTTCTTGACCACGCTAAGATTCTGAGCCCATGCGGATTCCCCGACTGGACTCACCACAAGAGCCAACCCCAGCAGGGCTGGTTTGATCCAGGAACTGAATGTCATGTGACCTGCCTTTCCGATCACGCCTCGTTTTTGGGTCTTGTGCCCACGCTTTTTTTGTACTGTGCGGGAGTTCCGGATTTATTGCAATAATCAATGGTTTCCGGTCGGAACTTTATGTGGGGAATCGGCAACAACCAAAACGCGAAAACCGCGCGGGTGCGCGGTTTTCCAAGGGTTAAGGCATTGGAATTCGGTCAGTTTGTGCAGGGGATCGGGATCACCGCCACCTCGGCTCCGCGGCGGGTGCGGATGGTGCAGACCTCTTCTTCCTCGACCTGCGGCGCGGCTTCGATTTCCCCAAGCCCCAGCAGGCTGCGCTGGTTCACTTCGATGGCCGCTGCGACGGTATCGTCATTGGCCCCGACCAGAGCCAGCGACATCCGTCCGGTGTTCTGGGCCTGCGCCAGGGCCGCGATCTGTTCGGGTGTCGCCGCGACCGTGACCGTTCGGGCGATCGTCGCGCCGGTCACGTCGCTGCCGGCGATCTGGTCCACCGCAATCAACTCGATGTTGGGCTGGATGAGTCGCGTGATCTCGCCGCTTGCGCCCTCGATGGCACCGCCCAAGCTCCCGGTCCAGTATACGTCCACGAAGTCACCGGGCCGCAGGAACCCCGAAACGCCCGATGCCACATCGACCCGGATCGCAAAGGCGCGCTTGCCGCGTTCCAGTTGTGATGTAAGTCCGGCCTCCTCGCCGGGTTTGGTGACCTTGACGGCCATGATCGCCTCGTCCGTTTCCATCGCCCGAAGAACAAAACGGTTGTCTTCGGCCTTTTCCGGAAACAGCACGGCGGGGTCTGTGAAAGTGCCTTCGGGAATCGCGTTTTCCGGCCATTTGACGATGCGCACGTCCTCTTTGGTCAGGCGCTGGCCGTATCTGAGCGGTTTGTTCGCGACGATCACATCTTTGGTCGGGACGATGAGCGCGCGGGCCTGGCGCTCCCGCTCCAGTTCGGCTTGATATTCCGCGATGTATTTTTTTGCCATCATGACGGCACCGCCAGCCAGTGCGACTCCGACGATCAGGACAAGCCCAAAGACAACCCGCATGTTTGCACCTCTTATTCCTCGTGGCCACGAGCAGGATCAAAAACGACGCCGCCCCGGCAACACCAATAGTTAATCCGCAATTGTGTCGAAATCAGGGACAAAAACCGTGAGATTGAGATCAATCACATGAGAAGACCAGCAATAACAAGTAGCCGGAAACTCCGGCTTCAATCAAATCCGGTTTCCACGTCGGTATCCGCGATCTTCTCGCTGACTGCCGTGGCGACGCTTCCCGTCGGGCCGTTGATTGTCGCGATGACCAGCCCGGCCAGGCCCACGATCGCCGCGGTCAGAACGACCCAGTCGACGGTCACGGCACCGCTTTCGTCTTTGAAAAACCTATCTGCAACCTTAAACATTGAACCACCTCCAGGATGGGACACTTGAAATAGAAAGGCCGTGCCTGCACTGAGAGACACGGCCTTCACAATACTCAGCCAGAAAAGGCTTCGTGGCTTAGTCGAGCGAAACCGACTCGGTCGACAGAGCGGTGCTCACGTTGCCGGCGATGGCGCTGGTGCCGGTTTCGATCTGGGTGTAGGCAACTGCTGCCAGGGCAACCACGGCTGCGGTCAGAACGACCCAGTCAACCGTCACGGCGCCGTCTTCGTCTTTGCGGAAGTTCTTGATGAACTTGATCATGATATGTCCCTCCTAAGGATCCAAAACTACAAACTACCTCGGCGTCGTATCAGAACCTGTCTCTCTCGTCGGTCCATGTCCGTCGCGGTATGGGAATATATTTGCCTGTGGCCCGTGGCAGGAATTGGGCCAAATCGGGATTTTTTTGCATAGGGCTTAACTTTTCGGTCACTTTTACCGTAACCATCGAATTTTCAATGAAAAAAATTTTTGCGCCCGTCACCGCGCAATCCCGGCCAGATGCAATTTGGTATCAAATGGGGCAAAAACGCCCCAATTCACCATGTTTTTCTGGCCTTTCCGCGGGCTCCGGTGGAAAAATCCCTGAAAAAAGAACACGTGAGGCAGGCAGATGAACCTTCGGACAGCAATGTCATGCGCGGGCGCGCTGGCGGTCGCGATATCCGTGGCCGTACCGGCGGCTGCGGCCGATACCTCCGCGGGCGCCGGTTTCAAGAGAATCAAGGCGCCGCCACCGGGCGCGCGCCCGAAAGTCACCGTGCAGATCACGCCCGAGGAGCACGCCACCGCCCCCTATGCCCGAAGCACCGGGACGACCCTGGACGTGCCCGCGGTCATCGCCCGAGCCGAGCCGGCCCCCGACGTGAAACCGCCCAGCAAGGCGGGCCGCTACAACCGCTTCTGGGAAAAGGTGTCGCCGGACCTGGCCAAGGCCGGGGCCGGGCGGCTCGACGAGGCGTTCCTCGCCCTGGCCAGCATCGGCGTGTCGGGACCGCGGCTGCAGACGCTTCAGGACATCGCGAAGGAACGGGGCATCGACATCCTGCGCTCCACCGTCGGCACCAATGTCTCTCCGGCGCTGGTGCTGGCGGTGATTTCGGTCGAGTCCTCGGGCCGCCCCGATGCGGTCAGCAGTGCCGGGGCACAGGGTCTGATGCAGCTCATGCCCGCGACCGCCAAGAGATTCGGCGTCAGCGACAGCCTTTCGCCGGCCCAGAACATCGCCGGCGGCGTCAAGTATCTGAACTGGCTGATGGAAGAGTTCGGCCACGATCCGATCATGGTACTGGCCGGCTACAACGCCGGCGAAGGCGCGGTGCGCAAGCATCAGGGCGTGCCGCCCTATTCCGAAACCCGCGACTATGTTCCGAAAGTGCTGGCGGCGTTCCAGATCGCCCGTGGATTGTGCGCCACGCCGCCCGAGTTGATCTCGGACGGCTGCGTGTTTGCCGCCATGCAATAGAAAAAGGCCCGCAATCGATGTGCGGGCCCTTCCTTCGGTTTGGCGCGATCAGCCGACGATGGTCGCCTCGGTCGCGGCGCGCATCTCCGCTTCGGAGACGCCGTCGGCCAGTTCCACGATCTTCAGACCGCCCTCGACCACGTCCAGCACCCCCAGGTTGGTGATGATGCGGTCCACCACGCCCTTGCCGGTCAGCGGCAGGGTGCATTCCTTCAGCACCTTCGAGTCGCCGTGCTTGTTGGTGTGGTCCATCACCACGATGACGCGGCCGACGCCGGCCACCAGGTCCATCGCGCCGCCCATGCCCTTGACCAGCTTGCCGGGGATCATCCAGTTGGCCAGATCGCCCTTTTCATCCACTTCCATCGCGCCCAGGATCGCCGCCGCGATCTTGCCGCCGCGGATCATCGCGAACGAGGTCGCGCTGTCGAAATAGGCCGTCCGGGCCAGTTCGGTGATCGTCTGCTTGCCTGCGTTGATCAGGTCGGGGTCTTCCTCGCCCTCATAGGGAAAGGGGCCCATGCCCAGCATGCCGTTTTCCGACTGCAGGGTGATGTCCTTGTCGCCCACATAGTTCGCCACCAGCGTCGGAATCCCGATCCCGAGATTCACATACATGCCGTCTTCCAGTTCCTCCGCCGCGCGCGCGGCCATCTGATTGCGGTCCCAGGGCATGGATCAAGCCTCCTCACGTTTGCGGGTGGTGCGCTGTTCGATGCGCTTTTCGTGCTCGCCCTGAATGATGCGATGCACGTAGATGCCGGGCAGGTGGATGCAGTCGGGGTCCAGCGACCCGCGCGGCACGATTTCCTCGACCTCGGCCACGCAGATCCTGCCGCAGGTCGCCGCAGGCACGTTGAAGTTGCGCGCGGTCTTGCGGAACACCAGGTTGCCGGTGTCGTCGGCCTTCCATGCCTTGACGATGGCCAGGTCGGCAAAGATCCCTTCCTCCAGGATATAGGTCTCGCCGTTGAACTCCTTGTGTTCCTTGCCTTCCGCGATCACCGTGCCGACGCCGGTCTTGGTGTAGAATCCGGGGATGCCCGCGCCGCCGGCGCGCATGCGCTCGGCCAGGGTGCCCTGCGGGTTGAATTCCAGCTCCAACTCGCCGCTCAGATACTGGCGCATGAATTCGGCGTTCTCTCCGACGTAGGAGCTGATCATCTTTTTGACCTGCCGGGTCTGCAGCAGAATGCCGATGCCGAAATCGTCCACGCCGGCGTTGTTGGACGCAAAGGTCAGGTCTTTGACGCCCGACTCCCGGATCGCTTCCAGCAGCAGTTCGGGAATGCCGCACAGGCCGAACCCGCCCGCCGCGATCAGCATGCCGTCCGACAGCACCCCATCCAGGGCCTCGGCGGCATTGGCATAGACTTTCTTCATGGAAAACTCCCCCAATGACCTGATGATTGCGCCGGTTGTGCCGCCGCGTCACGGCGAAGTCAATGAAACCGGTGGGGGGCAGGTATTTCTACGGATGGGGGCGGCCGGGCGCCGCCCCGTCCGGTTTCACGCCGGAAGGGCGTCGGCGCTGTATTGCGCCGCGAACTCGGCGCTTGGGGGGATCGGGGTGATCACGTCGATCAGAACCCCGTTCGGATCGCGCGTGATGAAGTGGCGTTGCCCGAAACCCTCGTCGCACAGCGGTTTGAGCATCGGCAGCCCGGCGGATTTCAAGCGGTCATACTCGGCGGCGGCGTCGGCGACCTCGAAGTTCAGGATGATGCCTCGGGCCGTTGCGCGCGCCTCGGCCGGAATTGTCTCGTGCCCCGCATCCAGGATCGCAAGGTTCACGGACGGGTCGGATTCGGATTGCAGGTGTATGTACCAGTCCGCCGCAAATGCGGGCCGGAACCCGAAATGCGCCTGATAGAAGGCGGCGGTGCCTTCAACGTCGGCGGTCTGTATGACGGGATAATACTGTGTCGTTTGCATCTTGCGCGTCCTTCAATAAACATACAGAGTGTATGTAAGTGGATATAAACATACAGGCTGTATGTATGCAAGAGAAAAAACCCGTTCCGAATGCCGACCGCAGCGCCGCGATGCGCGCGCGGCTGATCGAATGCGCGCGCACCCTGTTCGTGACCAAGGGCTATGCGGACACTTCGACGCCCGAAATCGTGCGCGCCGCCAAGGTGACGCGGGGGGCGCTGTATCACCATTTTCAGGACAAGCAGGATCTGTTTCGCGCGGTGGTCGCGGCCGAGGCCGAGGCGCTGGCCCGAACCATCGAGCAGGACGCGCAGACGGCCGGCCCGGATGCCATGACCGCCGGCAGCGACGCCTTCTTCCGCGCCATGTCCGTACCGGGCCGCGCCCGGCTGCTGCTGATCGATGGCCCTGCGGTTCTGGGTTTGGACGAAATGGCCCGGATCGATGCCGGAGGCGGGCGGCGCGCGCTGCGCGACGGTCTTTCGGCCGCAGCGCCGGGGCTGGATCCGGCCGAACTGGATGCTCTGTCAGATGCGCTGTCGGCCGCCTATGACCGCGCGGCGCTGGCCATTGCCCAGGGCGGCGACCCCAGGCCCTATGTCCGGGCCATGGCGCGGCTGATTGCGGCGGTCCGTTCGGACTAATCGCTTTTTGACGCGACCTTCTTTTTGGCGGCCGCCTTTTTCCGGCCGCCCTTCTTGGCCGCCTTCTCCGCGACCAGTTCCAGCGCCATCTCCAGCGTGACATCGGCGGGCTCGACACCCTTCGGCAGGGTGGCGTTGATCTTCTGCCACTTCACGTAGGGGCCATAGCGGCCATCCATCACGTTGACCGGGCCGCCGTCGGGATGCTCGCCCAGTTCCTTGAGCGGTTTCGCCGCCGCCCGGCCGCGCCCGCCGGGGCTGGCGCGTTTTTCGGCCAGCAATTCGACCGCCCGGTTCATCCCGATCTCGAACACGTCGTTCGGATCCTTGAGATTGGCATAGACCGGTTTCGCCTCGTCCGGCAGCTGGTGCATGATATACGGCCCGAACCGCCCGAAATTCGCGCTGATCATGCCGCCCTCGGGATGCTCTCCGATCTGGCGCGGCAGGCTGAGCAGGGTCAGCGCCTTGGCCAGGTCCATGTCGTCCCTGTCCCAGCCGCGCGGCAGCGACGCCCGCGGCGGCTTCTTGTTCTCGGGCGTCGCTTCGCCGCGCTGGACATACGGGCCGAAACGGCCGGATTTCAGCCAGATCTCGTCGCCCGCATCGGTGCCGAGCAGCCGGTCCTCGCCCTCGGCGCCCTCGCCGGCGATGGGGCGGGTATAGGTGCATTCGGGATAGTTGCCGCAGCCGACGAACCCGCCGGTGCGCGAGGTTTTCAGATGCAGACGCCCGACGCCGCATTTCGGGCAGATCCGCGGGTCCGACCCGTCCTCGCGCGGCGGGTAGAGTTGCGGCGCCAGCGCCTCGTCCAGCTTCTCCAGAACCTCCGAGATCCGCAGTTCCGAGGTTTCGCCGATCGCCGCCGAAAAATCGCGCCAGAACCCGGCGAGCAGATCCTTGTAGTCGCGGCTTCCGGCGCTCACGTCGTCGAGCTGTTCCTCCAGATTGGCGGTGAACTCGTACCCGACATATTGCCGGAAGAAGTTGAGCAGAAAGATCGTGACGATCCGCCCCTTTTCCTCGGGGATGAGCCGGTTCTTCTCCTTGCGGACATAGCCGCGGTCCTGGATCGTGGTCACGATCGAGGCATAGGTCGACGGGCGGCCGATCCCGAGCTCTTCCATCCGCTTGACCAGAGTCGCCTCGGTGTAGCGCGGCGGCGGTTGGGTGTGGTGCTGCAGGGCCAGAACGGCTTCGTTCTCGGACAGGATCGCCGACTTCGCCACCTTGGCGCCCTCGGTCACCTGCACCTCGCCGGTCGCCTTGGCGAACTGATCCGCCAGCGACTCGCGGGCGAACACCGCCTTTTCTCCCTGCATGATCTGCGGCAGGCGCTTGTCGTCCTCGTCGGCAACGTCGTCCCGGCCTTCCTCGTAGACCCGCATGAACCCGTCGAACAGCACGACCTGACCGGTCGCGCGCAGGCCGACCTGGCCATCGTCGCTGCCGATTTCGACCGTGGTGCGCTCCAGCCGCGCCGCCGCCATCTGGCAGGCGATGGTGCGCTTCCAGATCAGGTCGTACAGCTTGCGCTGATCCTCGTCGGTCAGTTTCAGCGCCTTGGCATCGCGCGTCATGTCTGTGGGACGGATGCATTCATGCGCTTCCTGCGCGTTCTTGGCCTTGTTCTTGTACATGCGCGGGCTGTCCGGCACGTAGTCCGCGCCGAACCGGTCCCGGATCGCATCCCGCGTTGCCATCACCGCCTCGGGCGCCATGTCGATGCCGTCGGTCCGCATGTAGGTGATGTGCCCGGCCTCATAGAGCCGCTGCGCCACGCTCATGGTCTGGCGCGTGCCCATGCCGAACTTGCGGCTGGCCTCCTGCTGCAGGGTCGATGTCATGAACGGCGCGCTGGGGTTGCGCGCGGCCGGTTTCGCCTCGACCGAGGTCACGCTCAGCGCGCGGCTGGTGATGGCCTGCACTGCCAGTTCGGCCTGGGTTGCATTGGCGATGTCGTGCTTGTCCAGCTTCTTGCCGGCCAGCGTGACCAGCCGCGCCTCATAGGTCTGGCCGCGCGGCGTTTCGAACAGCGCCTTGACCGACCAGTATTCGACCGGCTTGAAGGCCTCGATCTCCATCTCGCGCTCGACGATCAGCCGCAGGCAGACCGACTGGACCCGCCCCGCCGATCTGGCGCCGGGCAGCTTGCGCCACAGCACCGGGCTCAGGTTGAAGCCGACCAGATAGTCCAGAGCCCGCCGCGCCAGATAGGCTTCGACCAGCGGCATGTCCACCTGACGCGGGTTCTTCATCGCCTCGGCCACGGCATCGCGCGTGATCGCGTTGAAGGTGACGCGCCGGACCTCGGTATCCTTCCTGATCGAGCGCCGTTTCGTCAGCGCCTCCTGCAGGTGCCAGCTGATCGCTTCGCCCTCGCGGTCGGGGTCGGTGGCGAGGATCAGCGCATTGTCCTCCGCGAGCGCATCGGCGATCGCCTTGACGTGTTTGCGGCTGTCCGAGCTCACCTCCCAGGTCATGGCGAAATCGTGGTCGGGATCGACCGAACCGTCCTTGGCCGGCAGGTCGCGCACATGGCCATAGGACGCCAGAACCGTGTAGTCGGGGCCGAGGTATTTGTTGATCGTTTTTGCCTTGGCAGGGGATTCTACAACAACTACAGGCATTTAAATGAAAACCTCATTCGTCCGGCGTGCCGCTTTCTATGGCGGTGCAACATGTGGAGCACAAGGGGCGAATGTCAATCCGTTCCGTTTTGACGCGGCCGAAGGTCGGCGGGACCACCGGGTCCGGGCCCGGATTTCAGCCGCGTCTTGCCGCGCCCCAGCCCGAGTCCCGCGTGCATTGCGGGGCGTCGTCGCCCCCGGACTCGCTGCCGCCGGGCAGTCCGTGTTCGCCTTGGGTTCGTCCCCGGCCGATCATCCGATCCGCGACAGGAGCCCGCCCGCCTGACGCTGGATCTTGCCGTCCAGCTCCAGATCCACCAGGGCCGGGCCGACCTCGCCGGCGCTGGCCGACAGGTCGCGGATCAGCTGATCCTCGGCAAGCGGGGAGGGGCCGAGACGGTTCAGGATCTGCATGTGCAGATGCGCCGTTTCCCGCAGCCCGCGTTTCTGCGGCGGCGGGGGCGGCAGATCCGCCAGCAGATCCTTCAGCGGCTTTTGCGGTTCCATGGCCACCGGTTTGGGCAGGGCGTCGATCACGTCCTGCGCGTTGCGGACCAGATGAGCGCCGTCGCGGATCAGCAGGTTGCAGCCCGCCGCGCGAGCGTCGAACGGATGGCCGGGCACCGCCAGAACCTCGCGCCCCTGATCCAGCGCGTCCTGCGCGGTGATCAAGCTGCCGGATTTCGCCGCCGCCTCGACCACGACGACCGCCTGGGCCAGGCCGGAAATGATGCGGTTGCGGCGCGGAAAGTGGCGCGCCTGCGGTGTGGTGCGCAGCGGCTGTTCGGACAGCCTCAGGCCCCGTTGCGCGATATCGGCGGCGAGACCGGCGTTGTCCGCCGGATAGACCACATCGACCCCGCCCGCCATGACGGCCACCGTTCCGGTCGCCAGCGCCGCGACATGCGCCGCCGTGTCGATTCCGCGGGCCAGCCCCGAGACCACCACGAACCCCTCGGCGCCCAGATCGTGGGCCAGCCCCCGCGCCATGCGGGTGCCCAGCGAGGAACAGTTGCGCGCCCCGACCATGGCGATCATCGGCCGGGTCAGCAGGTCGGTCTCGCCGATGGTCCACAGAACCGGCGGCGCGTCCGGCAGATCGCAAAGCGCCTTGGGATAGCCGGCTTCGCCCAGGCACAAAAGCCGCGCGTTGACGGCTTTTGCGGCCTTGAGCTCTGCCTCGATCACGCCGGGCGGGCATGTTTCATACCCCTCGACCCCGGCAGCGCGCGCCACTTCGGGCAACGCGGCCAGCGCGTTCTGCGCCGTGCCATGCTCGCTCATCAGACGCCGGAACGTTGCCGGCCCGACCCTGCGCGAGCGCAAAAGACGGAGCCACGAAAACCGATCCTCTTCCGTGGTGGGTGGGAGTGGGGGGTGATTGGAAGAAAGCTGCTCCTCGGTCATCCGTCGCTCCGCCAGTTGCAAAACTGGTTTACGCGCCGCGGCGTTAACAGCCGGTGAATCGAGAAGAATTTGTTGCGGTTTCTACGGGTCTCGCGTGGAGGCTCCCGTTAAATGACTGACAAATAATGGTAAAACAAGCCTGATCCCCGCCGCCGCACCCCCGCCGTCCCTCGGCCGCTCCGCGAATCGAGCCCGCCGCGGTTAACCCTGCGCCACCCGAGTCGCGGCCCGCCGGACCGGTCAGGCCGCCGATCCGCCGACCGTCAGCCCGTCCATCAGCACGGTCGGCTGGCCCACGCCCACCGGCACCCACTGGCCGTCCTTGCCGCAATTGCCCATGCCGGGGTCCAGCGCCATGTCGTTGCCGAGCCCGCGAATCCGCTGCAAGGCCGAGGGACCGTCCCCGATCAGCGTCGCCCCCTTGACCGGGGCGCCGATCCTGCCGTTCTGGACTCGATAGGCTTCGGTGCAGGAAAACACGAACTTGCCGTTGGTGATGTCCACCTGTCCGCCGCCGAATCCCACCGCCCAGATGCCGTCCTTGATGTCGGCCACCAGCTCCGCCGGATCGGCATCGCCGCCCAGCATGATCGTGTTGGTCATGCGCGGCATCGGCGCATGGGCATGGCTCTGGCGGCGGCCGTTGCCGGTCGGGGCGGTGCCCATCAGCCGCGCGTTCTGGCGGTCCTGCATGTACCCGGTCAGGATGCCGTCCTCGATCAGCACCGTGCGCGCGCCGGGCGTGCCCTCGTCATCCACCGTGATCGACCCGCGCCGGTCCGGGATCGTGCCGTCATCCAGAACCGTCACCCCCTTGGACGCGATGCGCTGCCCCATCAGCCCGGCAAAGGCCGAACTGCCCTTGCGGTTGAAATCCCCCTCCAGCCCGTGCCCGATCGCCTCGTGCAGCAGGATGCCGGGCCAGCCGGGGCCAAGCGCCACTTCCATCACCCCGGCCGGAGCGGGAACGGCATCGAGATTGACCAGCGCGATCCGCAGCGCCTCGCGGGCCTTGGCCTGCCAGTCGGCCGGATCGATCAGCCCGTCCAGCCCGACGCGGCCGCCCCCGCCGGCCGAGCCGCTTTCGCGCCGGCCGTCCTGTTCGACGATCACCGACACGTTCAGGCGCGTCATCGGCCGCACGTCGCGCACATGCACGCCGTCGGGGCGCAGGATCTCGACCTCCTGCAGGCTTGCCGCCAGCACCGCGCTGACCTGCACGACCCGCGGATCCAGATCGCGGGCAAAGGCGTCGATCGCGCGCAGGGTCTCGATCTTGACGGGAAATCTGGCCGACTCGATCGGGTCGTCATCGCCGTACAGCCGGGTGTTGGTGGCGCGCGGCGGTTCCGCCAGGGTGCCGCCGCCATCGCCGACCGCCAGCCGCGCGGTCTCGGCCGCGCGCCGCAGCGCCGGGATCGAGACATCGGTGGAATGGGCGTAGCCCGAGACCTCGCCCTGCACCGCCCGCAGGCCGAATCCCTCGGACGCGTCGTAAGAGGCGCTGCGCAGCCGCCCGTCGTCAAAGACCAGCGCCTCGGACTTGCGCCGCTCGACGAACAGTTCGCCATCCTCCGCCCCGGCCGTGGCCGACCGCAGGATCGCCAGCGCCTCATCCTGCGGCAGCGCGGTCTCGAAGGGGCGAAACGGGTCCTGGGGCATGGTTCGAGGCCTTTCCGATTTGATCCAGATCAAAAATAGCGTCCGTTTGACGCAAGCATTTTGCTTTATCTAGTCCCCGGAATATGATTTCTAACGCAGCCAAAGACAACGGGCGGGGTGTGACCTGATTCACGTCCCCCTGTCAGGGACGCAAAGATCAAACGATCAGGACAGAAAATGAAGAACGCTTTGACGCTTTCGGGGCTTTTCGCAGCCCTTTCGAGTCTGCCTGCCATGGCTCAGGAGCTTGAGACCATCGGCAAACCCACTCCCGGCGGCCTGGGCTTCCAGCCGGCGGCGACGGAGCTCGCGCGCGACCTGCAGTCGCTGGACGGACTGATCCTCGTCATCATCACCGCAATCTGCATCCTGGTCGGCGTTCTGCTGCTCTACTGCATCGTGCGCTACAACCGCCGCGCCAATCCCGATCCGGCGCAGTTCTCGCACTATACGCCGGTCGAGATCGCCTGGACTGTCGGCCCGATCATGATCCTCGTGCTGATCGGCGCCTTCTCGCTGCCGGTTCTGTTCAAGCAGATGGAAATCCCCGAGGCCGACGTCACCATCAAGGTGACGGGATACCAGTGGTACTGGGGCTATGAATATGTCGATGAAGGCTTCGGCTTCGAAAGCTTCATGCTGGAAAAGGACGCGCTCGCGGAACACGGCTACAATCCCGACGAATACTTGCTGGCCACAGACACCGCCGTCGTGGTTCCGGTGGGCAAGATCGTGGTGATGCAGGTCACAGGCGCGGACGTGATCCACTCCTGGACCATTCCCTCCTTCGGCGTCAAGCAGGATGCCGTGCCCGGCCGCCTGGCAGAACTGTGGTTCAAGGCCGACAAGGAAGGCATCTATTTCGGCCAGTGTTCCGAGCTGTGCGGCAAGGACCACGCCTATATGCCGATCACGGTCAAGGTCGTGAGCGAAGAGGCGTATGACCAGTGGCTGACCCAGGCGAAAGAGGAATACGCCGGGATTCCGCAGCCTTACCGGGTTGCGTCGAACTGAGTTGACGAAGGGCGGGGCCGGTCCCCGCCGCGTGAAGATGATGTCGGGTGCGCGGGCTCTGCGCACCTTTCGCCGCCAAGGGACGCAAGATGAGCGACGCGAGCATCAATGCCAGCACGGTCCGGACGGACGAGGCCGGTTTCGGCGACTACTTCGCCCTGCTGAAGCCGCGGGTGATGTCGCTGGTGGTGTTCACCGCGCTGGTCGGCCTGCTGGCCGCGCCGGTGCCGGTGCATCCGGTGATCGGGTTCTGCGCCATCCTGTTCATCGCAGTGGGCGGCGGCGCCTCGGGCGCGCTGAACATGTGGTGGGACGCCGATATCGACAAGGTGATGAAGCGCACCCGGAACCGCCCGATTCCCGCCGGCAAGATCGAACCGGGCGAGGCGCTGGCGCTGGGCCTGGCGCTGTCGGGGTTCTCGGTGATCATGCTGGGGCTGGCGACCAACTGGTTCGCGGGCGCGTTCCTGGCCTTCACGATCTTCTTCTACGTCGTCGTCTACACGATGTGGCTCAAGCGGACGACGCCGCAGAACATCGTCATCGGCGGCGCGGCCGGGGCGTTCCCGCCGGTCATCGGATGGATCGCGGCCACCGGCACGATGTCGGTCGAACCCTGGCTGATGTTCGCCCTGACCTTCATGTGGACGCCGCCGCACTTCTGGGCGCTGGCCCTGTTCATGCGCTCGGATTACGACGATGCCGGCGTGCCGATGCTGACAGTCACCCATGGCCGCCGCGCCACCCGGACGCACATCCTGGTCTATACCGCGCTGCTGGCGCTGCTGGCCGTGGGCACCGCGTTCTCGGATATCGGCGGGCCGGTCTATCTCGCGGTGGCGCTGGTCATGAACGGCCTGTTCCTGCACGGCGCCTGGAAGATCTCGCGCCGGACCGAGGCGGATGCCGAGGCCGACAATTTCAGGACCGAACGCACCTTCTTCAAGCTCTCGCTGCTCTATCTCTTCCTGCATTTCGGCGCCATCCTGGCCGAGGCGCTGCTCAGGCCCTACGGGCTGGGAGGCTGGGCATGAGCCTGCGCAAGACACATGAGCTGCACCAGCGCCGCTTTGGCCGCAACCTGGGTCTGGCCCTGACGCTGGCGGCCTTCATCGTCATCATCTTCGGTCTGACCGTGGTCAAGGTCACACGCGGCGATTTCGAGCCGCCAAGGGGAGAGGTCCAGTACTGATGGCACTCAAGGGTCCGCAAAAGACGGTGCTGCAACTGGTGAGCGTGGTCGTCGTCATGGGCGCGCTCGCCTGGGCGGCGGTGCCTTTCTACAACTGGTTCTGCCGCGTCACCGGTTTCGGCGGCACCACCGGCGTGGCCGAACAGGCGTCGGACACGGTGCTGGATCAGACCATCACCGTGCGGTTTGACGCCTCGAAGGAACGCGGGATGCCGTGGGAGTTCACGCCCGTCGAACGCGAGATGACGGTGCGCATCGGGGATACCGGGCTGGCCTTCTACGAGGCGTACAACCCCACCGACAAACCGGTTGCCGGCCAGGCGTCCTACAACGTGACGCCCTATTCGGCCGGTGGGTATTTCCAGAAGATTGCGTGCTTCTGCTTCGAAGAGCAGGTGCTGCAACCGGGCGAGCGGGTCGAAATGCCCGTGACCTTCTTCGTCGATCCCGAAATCGTCGAAGACCCCGAAGCCAAGTATGTGCATACGATCACGCTGTCGTATACATTCTACGAAATCGACCTGCCCGAAGGCTATGCCGCCCTCGACGCGCAGGCGGAAACGAACACGAACTAATGCCTGTAGGTGAGGGACGCTGATGGCACACGCGAAAAACCATGACTACCACATTCTGAACCCGTCCATCTGGCCGTTCATCGGCGCCGTGGGCGGCTTCGTGATGCTGTTCGGAGCCGTTCTCTGGATGCACGGGATCACGCCGTGGATGTTCTGGGCCGGTCTGGTGGCCGTTCTCTACACCATGTTCGCCTGGTGGTCGGATGTCGTGGCCGAAAGCCGCGCCGGCGATCACACGCCGGTGGTCCGCATCGGCCTGCGCTACGGCTTCATCCTGTTCATCATGTCCGAGGTGATGTTCTTCTTCGCCTGGTTCTGGTCCTTCTTCAAGCATCGCATGTATCCGATGCAGGACTACGTGGGCACGGAATACGTCGCGCCGGATATCCACGCGGTGGACCCGTTCCACCTGCCGCTGATCAACACGCTGATCCTGCTGCTGTCGGGCTGCGCCGTGACCTGGGCGCACCACGCCTTGGTGCACGAAAACGACCGCAAGGCGCTGGTGAACGGCCTGGCCATCGGGATCGTTCTGGGGATCCTGTTCACGGCGCTGCAGGCGTTCGAATACTATGAACTGCTGGCGCATGGCGGATGGGAATTCGGCGGCGACCAGTTCTATTCGAACTTCTTCATGGCCACCGGCTTCCACGGCGCGCATGTGATCATCGGGACCATCTTCCTGACCGTCTGCCTGCTGCGCGCCATGCGCGGCGACTTCACGCCCGAAAAGCACGTCGGCTTCGAGGCGGCGGCCTGGTACTGGCACTTCGTCGATGTCGTCTGGCTGTTCCTGTTCTTCGCCGTCTACATCTGGGGCCAGGCCCCGTTCCTCTGACGGCCGGTCTTCAGGTCGGAAATCGGGAAAAGCCGCTTCCGGGCGGCTTTTTTCGTTCCCCGGCACCGGCAACATTGCAACCGATACAATTGCACGGTTGCAATCCCGCGGGTTCCGACCGTAACAAGACGCCGGTTCGCCGCGAGCCTCCGATCAACGAGAAATGGACCGATCATGCGCCGCCTCCTGTTCCTGCTGATCTTCGGCCTGGCCGGGCTGGCGGTGCTGCTGGCGCTGGGCACCTGGCAAGTCCAGCGCCTGGCCTGGAAGGAGGCGCTGCTGGCCGATATCGACGCGCGGATCGGCAGCGCGCCCGTCGCCCTGCCGCCGCAGCCGGACCCCGAGGGCGACCGCTATCTGCCGGTCCGGGTCTCGGGCGAGGTTCTGCCCGGCGAATTGCACGTTCTGGTCTCGGTCAAGCAGGTCGGCCCCGGATACCGCATCATCGCGCCCTTCCGGGTGGGGGATCGGACCATTCTGGTGGATCGCGGGTTCGTGCCGACCCCCGACAAGCAGGCCCGCCGCAGCACCGGTGAAATGGAGATCACCGGCAACCTGCACTGGCCGGACGAGATCGACGGCTTCACGCCCGAGCCCGACCCGAACGCGAACATCTGGTTCGCCCGCGACGTGCCCGCCATGGCGGCGCAGTTGGGAACCGATCCGGTCCTGCTGATCGCGCGCAGCCGGACCGACCCCGGCGTGACGCCGCTGCCGGTGGATACCGCCGGCATTCCCAACGACCACCTGCAATACGCCATCACCTGGTATGGCCTGGCCCTGGTCTGGGCCGCCATGACCGCCTATTTCCTGTGGCGCGGCCGCGCCAGATCCGAAAGCTGAGGCCCATGAAATACATCTCGACCCGCGGGCAGGCGCCCGAGCTGAGCTTCGACGACGCGATGCTGACCGGTCTGGCCCGCGACGGCGGCCTGTACCTGCCCGCCGAGATCCCGGTGCTGAGCCGGGACGAGATCGCCGCGCTGGCCGGGCTGCCCTATGAAGAGATCGCCTTCCGCGTCATGTGGCCCTATGTCAGCGGCGCCTTCACCGAGGACGACTTCCGCACCATCATCGCCCGCGCCTATGCGGGCTTCGGCCATGCCGCCCGTGCACCTCTGAAGCAACTGAACGAAAACCACTTCCTGCTGGAGCTGTTCCACGGGCCGACCCTGGCCTTCAAGGATTTCGCCATGCAGCTGATCGGCCAGCTGTTCCAGGTGGCCCTGAAACGGCGGGGCGAGCGCGTCACCATCGTCGGCGCCACCAGCGGCGACACCGGCTCGGCCGCGATCGAGGCGTTCCGGGGGCTGGACGCGGTCGATGTGTTCATCCTGTTCCCGCATGGCCGCGTCTCCGAGGTGCAGCGCCGCCAGATGACCACGCCCGCCGACAGCAACGTGCACGCGCTGGCGGTGGACGGGGATTTCGATGATTGCCAGGCCGCACTCAAGGACATGTTCAACGATTTCGATTTTCGCGACGGTGTGAAGCTGGCGGGCGTGAACTCGATCAATTTCGCCCGCGTTCTGGCGCAGATCGTCTATTATTTCTCGGCCGCCACCAGCCTCGGCGCGCCGCACCGCAAGGTCAGCTTCACGGTGCCCACGGGCAATTTCGGCGATATCTTCGCAGGCTATCTGGCCAAGCGCATGGGCCTGCCCATCGACCGGCTGGTGGTGGCCACCAACCAGAACGACATCCTGCATCGCTGCCTGGCGGGGCAGGGCTATTTCAAGGGCGACACGATCCCGTCGATCAGCCCGTCCATGGACATTCAGGTCAGCTCGAACTTCGAACGCGCGCTCTACTATGCCTATGGTCAGGATGGC
>NZ_JBXWRY010000032.1:0-44684 GCF_059613135.1 Ruegeria sp. BHSB196 | reverse complement strand
GTCGAGATCACGCGCGCCCTGCGCATCTGCCCGAGGATCTCGATTTCGACCTCCAGCCCATCCGCCACGCGGCCTGCCGGCAGGAATCCCTGGGCGATGGATTTGCGGGCGAAATGGGAATAGCCGCCCGAGGTGCAGAATCCGACCACCTCGCCCTCCAGCCAGATCGGTTCATAGGCGTTCACGTCGGCATCGTCGGCATCGACCTCGAAAGCCACGAGCTTGCGCGAGGGGCCGGAGTCGCGCTCTGCCTCGGCGGCGGCGCGGCCGATGAAATCTGCGTTCTTCCGGAACGCGATGAACCGGTCGAGCCCGGTTTCAGCGGCCGTGTAGTCGGGCGAGAACTCGCGCATCCACGAGCCGAAGAACTTGTCGAGCCGCAGGCTCATCATCGCGCGCATGCCGAAGGGCACCATGCCGTGCGGTTGCCCGGCCTGCCACAGGGTCCACCACAGCTGGCGTTGCGCCATCGGGTCGCAGTAGATTTCATACCCCAGATCGCCGGTGTAGCTGACCCGCTGCACGATGCAGTCGGTCATGCCCACGACCATGCGGCGCACGTCCATGAAGCGCATGTCGCTGACATCGGCGCGGGTGCAGGCGGCCAGAACCTCGCGGGCCTTGGGGCCGGCGATCTGGAAGCCGTTGCGTTTGTCGCTGATATTCTCGATGGTTACGCCGTCTTCCTGATGTTGCTGGAACCAGCGCATGTGGAAATTCTGTGCCCCGTATGAGGCGGTGAGCTGGAATTCCTCCTCGCCCAGGCACGATACGGTGAAATCCCCGATCAGCTTGCCCTTGGGCGACAGCATCGGGGTCAGCGACAGGCGGCCCGGGGCGGGGATGCGCCCGGCCATGATGCGGTCGAGCCAGGCGCGGGCATTCGGACCGGTCACGAGGTACTTGCCGAAATTGTGCACCTCGTTGATGCCGACGCCCTCGCGCACGCCGCGCACCTCGCGGGCGGTGGCCTCGAAGGCGTCAGAGCGGCGGAAAGACGGGGTTTCATAGGTGGGCTCGTCGCCTTGGGCAAAATAGTTCGCCACCTCCAGCCCGTATTGCTGACCCCAGACCGCGCCCAGATCGCTGAAGATGTCATACATCGGCGTGGTGCGGTTGGGACGGGCGGCGGGTAGCTCCTCGTTGGGATAGGCGACGGAGAAGCGTTTCTGGTAGTTCTCGATCACCTTGGGGCGGGTATAGCCGGGGCTGATCCAGTCGCCGAACCGGGCCACGTCCATGGCAAAGACGTCGCGCTCGGGCTCGCCCTCGACCATCCATTGCGCCAGCGTCAGGCCGACGCCGCCGCCCTGGCTGAACCCGGCCATGACACCGCAGGCCGACCAGTAGTTGCGCAGGCCCGGCACCGGCCCGACCAGCGGGTTGCCGTCGGGGGCGAAGGTGAAGGGGCCGTGGATCACCGATTTCACCCCGGCCTCCGCCAGAACCGGGAAACGTTTGTAGGCGAACTCGATCGAGTCGGTGATCTTGTCGAAATCATCGGGCAGCAATTCATGCCCGAACTCCCACGGCGTTCCGTCCACGGCCCAGGGTTTGCAGGGCTGCTCGTAGAACCCGATGCACAGGCCGCGCCCTTCCTGCCGCAGATAGCTCTCGCCGGCCGGGTCCATGACGTGCGGATGTTCGCCGCCCGCGTCGATGATCGCCTCGATCTCGGGGATGGTGTCGGTGACGAGGTATTGGTGCTCCATCGGGTGCAGCGGGAAGTAGATGCCCGCCATCGCGCCCACCTCGCGCGCCCAGAGCCCGCCGGCGTTGACGACATGCTCGGCGTGGATCGTGCCCTTGTCGGTGACCACGTCCCAGGTGCCGTCGGGGCGCTGGTTGGTCTCGCGCACCATGCAGTGGGTCTCGATCGTGGCGCCGCCCATTCGTGCGGCCTTGGCATAGGCGTGGGTCGTGCCCGAGGGGTCGAGGTGCCCGTCCAGCGGATCATAGAGCGCGCCGATGATGCCGTCGGTATTGGTGATGGGGGCGATCTTCCTGATCTCGTCCGGGCCCACGATCTCGGTTTCCAGCCCCATGAAGCGGTGCTTGGCCCGTTCGGCCAGCAGCATGTCGAACCGGTCCTGATTGTCGGCCAGGGTGATGCCGCCCACATGGTGGAGGCCGCAGGACATGCCGGTGATCTCTTCCAGTTCCTTGTAGAGCCGGATGGTATAGCCCTGCAGCGCCGCCATGTTGGTGTCGCCGTTCAGGGTGTGGAAGCCGCCCGCCGCGTGCCAGGTGGACCCCGAGGTCAGTTCGGAACGCTCCAGCAGCATCACGTCGGACCAGCCGAGCTTGGTGAGGTGATAGAGCACGGAGCATCCGACGACACCGCCGCCGATCACGGCCACCTGACATGTGGTTTTCATTGCAGCTCTCCTTGTTTTGGCCCGACACTGCAAAGGTGCCGGGGTCCATTCTGTTCCGAAAACGACTTTCGGTGTCGTTTGGCTCAGTCGCTTGTGCGCAGGGGCGAGCGCTGGATCAGCCAGACCGCCAGCAGCGGCGCGGCGACGGTGATGACAGCGACCGTGATCAGCAGCATCCCGAGTTCCGAGTAATCCGCCTGTGTGGTGATCACGCCGTCGGCATCCTTCACCTCGCGGGTCACGGTGTAGATCTGGTTGAGGTACTTGGTGCCGAGGCTCGACGCGGACAGGGCGAGGTTGGTGAACGAGGCCATGACCGCAAAGAACGTGGCCTTGAGCGCCGGCGGAGCGTTGCGCGCGATCCAGGCGAGCATGGGAATCATCGAGATCTGGCCCAGCGGCGATTCCACCGCCGTGTTGATCACCGCGATGAAGCGGGCATCGACCACGCCTCCGGTTCGCGCCGCGGTCCATTCATGGAGGCCGTAGTAGAGCCCGATTCCCGGAAGCGACAGCAAGCCCGCCGCGATGCTCAGAAGAATGACGATGTCGGCGATGGTCTTCGAGGCCATCAGCGGTCGCAGAACCACCATGCCGACCAGCGTGAGCACCGACGTGATCAAGTAGAGAACCGACAGGAATTGCTGGTCAAAGCCCAGCACGTCGATTTCGAACCAGGTCGCGGCGGCCCCGTTCAAGGGCACGGCGCGGAAGACGAAGACGATGACGGCGGTTCCGACCAGCGTCCGGGCCTTGGCGGGGTCGAGATTGCGGATGAGTTGGCGCATCAGCGTCAGCACGATGGCCATGGAGCCGGCAAAGACGATCTCCTGCGAAAAGGGCACGTCGGTCAGTCCGACCGTCAGCGTCATGGCGACGAAGGCCGCGCCGCCGGTGAAATACCAGTGGTTGGCCTTGACCGGCTCACCCGGCGGATCGAAGTGCCTCAGGGCCTCCTGGCGCGGCGTGCCGCCTGCGATCAGCCGCCGGATGGTGCGCCGTTTCTGAAGGACGGCCAGCAGCACGCCGGAGATCGAGATGCAGGGGATCAGCAGCGCCAGCAGGTAGATCTGGCCATAGACGGTGGCCTTTTCGGACTCGGGCAGGGTTTCGATGCCCGCAAACAGCCAGATGTTGAGCAGCGCCACCGTGCTCGCCCCGGCGATCAGCGCGAACCGGCCCAGCGTCTGCATGGTCGTGTGCAGCGCGCGTTCGGTGTCGGCATCCAGAGGTTGCCCATTCGCGTCCACGCGCGGCACGGCCTCGACCGACATGGCGTCGGCCACCGCGTCCTGAACGACATAGCCGCAGGGCGCGAGGATGACGGCGAGCACGTACCAGCCGGTGACGGACATGAGGCCGGCCATCCAGGGCACCCGTGTGGCCAGTCCGAACATGATCAGGAAACTGACGGCGATCAGACCCGCGCCGACATAGATCAGCAGCGCCTTCCACCGCCAGATCAGGTCGACCAAATGTCCCATCGGCATCTTCAGCGCCCAAGGCAGCCCGGCCCAGAAGGCGAGTCCGGCGATGAACGCCGCCGAGACATCGAGGTACTCCTTGACGAAGAACGTGCCGACGATGGCGGTCAGGCCCTGCGCGCCGGCCGCGAAATAGATCATCAGCGGAGGGAGAAACGACAGGCGGAACTGCCGGCCCAGATCCAGAACGACCGCGTCGAACCAGCCGGACAGGCGCGCCGCGGCGGTCATAGCGGCCGGATCTTGAGACCGGTGATCCGGTTGCCTTCGCGCCTGGTGACTTCGAACCGGAATCCGTGGAACGAAAAGACCTGTCCCACGGTCGGGATCATCTGCGCTTCGTGGATCACGAGGCCGGCGACCGTGTTCGCTTCCTCGTCCGGCAGCGACCAGTCCATCGCGCGGTTGAGGTCGCGGATGGTCATGGCGCCTTCGACGTGGAACTGGCCGTCTTCGGTGCGCATGACCGGCATCTCGGCGTCCGGGTCGAACTCATCGGTGATCTCGCCGACGATCTCTTCGAGGATGTCCTCGAGCGTGATCAGCCCGCGCAGCGAGCCGTATTCGTCCACCACCAGCGCGAAATGGCTGCGCATCCGCAGGAATTCCCGCATCTGGTCGTCCAGCGTGGTGGTTTCGGGAACGAAATAAGGGGCGTTGGCGACCTTGGTGATGTCGAACTTCCTGAGCCGGTTGGCATCGCCCTCGGAGCCGCCCACCTGGGCATACATGGCCCGGAACAGATCCTTGGCATGGACGACGCCGATGATGTTCTCGGGCTCGTCGCGGAACACCGGAAGGCGCGTGTGCGGGCTTTGCAGGCACTGTTCGAGAATCGCCTCGGGCTCGGCGCCGGCGTCGATCATCTGGATGTTCGAGCGGTGCAGCATGATTTCCTCGACCGTGCGTTCGGCCAGGTCCAGCGCGCCCAGAATGCGGTCGCGGTCTTCCTTTTCGACCACGCCTTCGGAATGACCGAGTTGCAGCGCCCCGGCGATTTCCTCGCGCACGGCGAGGATTTGGCTGTCCGGGTCGATCTGCACGCCGAACAGCCGCAGCACCCCCCGCACGAACAGGCGCACGGCGGCCACGACCGGGGCGAACAGCGTCACGACGACGCTGATGGCCGGGGCCACCCAGGCGGCGGCCTTTTCGGCATTGGTGATGGCGTAGGTCTTGGGCAGAACCTCGGCGAAGATCAGCACCAGCAGGGTCATCACCAGCGTCGCCAGCGCCACGCCGCTTTCGCCGAACAGACGGGTGAAAAGGGCGGTCGCCAGCGAGGCCGCCAGGATGTTCACCAGGTTGTTGCCCAGCAGGACCGACCCGATCAGACGCTCGTTGTCGTCGGTGATGTCCAATGCCTTCTGCGCGCCGCGCGACCCCTTGTCGGCCTGTGCCCGCAGCTTGCCGCGCGACGAGGCTGTGAGCGCCGTTTCCGAGCCCGAGAAAAAGCCCGACAGCACGAGCAGAAACAGGATGGCGCCGGAGGTGATCCAGAATGCGCCGTCAAAAGCGGAAGAAGTCGCGTCCATCGGTCCTTCGTTGTCCTTGATGCTGCATCCGTTATGGGGGCGGTGGTCAGTCCGATCAAGGGGTTAGCCTTTGTCCTTGGCCAAAGGGTGGTGTTCGAGCACGAGTTCCGACAGCCGTTCGTCGAGAACGTGCGTGTAGATTTCCGTCGTCGCGACATCCGCATGGCCCAAAAGCGTCTGGATCGCGCGCAGATCGGCACCGTTGGCCAGAAGATGGGTGGCGAAGGCGTGGCGCAGGGTGTGCGGCGTCACCTTGTCCGGCGACACGCCGCCGGCCACCGCGAGTTCCTTGATCAGCAGATAAAACCGGTGGCGGGTCAGGTGGCCCGACTTGCCGCGCGAGGGGAACAGGTAACGCGACGGCGGCGCGCCCTTGGCGGTCGCCTGTGCCTCCGCCTCGTCGCGGACCGACAGCCAGGCGGCGAGGGCGTCGCGGGCGGGGGGCGAAAGCGGCACCATGCGTTCCTTGCCGCCCTTGCCCAGGATCAGCAGCATCCGGGGATCGCCCCGCGCGGCGGCGACCGGCAGAGAGACAAGCTCGCTGACCCGCATCCCCGTCGCATAGAGCAACTCCATCAGGCAGGTGTTGCGCAGCCGGTCGGCAGCGGTGCGGCCCGTGCCGCGCGCGGCGGCGAGCAGGCGGTCCACCTCGACCACTTCCAGCGTCTTGGGCAGGCGCTTTTCGCGCCCCGGTCCGCGGATCTGGATGGCGGGGTTGGTTTCGCGCCAGCCTTCCTCGAAGGCGAAACGATACAGCTGCTTGATGGCCGAAAGCCGCCGGGCGCGGGTCGAGCGGGCCATGCCCTGCGCGTCGCAATCGATCAGATACGCCTCGACCCTGTCGCGGTCGGCGGTCGCGAAATCCGCCTGTCGCCGCTCCAGCCAGGCGGCGAAATCCTTGAGATCCCGCCCATAGGCCAGCAGGGTGTTGGTCGCCGCGCCGAGTTCGGCGGCCTGCGCTTCGAGGAAGGCCGAGATCCAGAGTTCCGCCGTGCGAGGCCCGCCCATGGTCAGGCTCCGTTCAGGATCAGCAATTGCAGGGCTGCGCGGCGGGCCGTGTCCTCCAGCCCGATATGGCGGAAGGCCGCCAGCGCGCCGGTCAGGTCCACGACGTTGCCCCGCGCGCCGCGGGCGAACAGATGCATCGACTCCAGGATCGCCTCGCCCAGTTGCTCCTTGTCGAGCAATTGCTGTATTTCCGGCGGGACTTCCGCCGCGCGGGTGAACCCACCGGCAATCGCCGCGGCGGTGATCGACGGCGCGGGAACGTGGTCGGGTTCGCCTTGGGCCAGCGCGGCGAGAAAGGCGTTGGTCTCGGAGTCGTCGGGAACGGTGCGGGCGGCGTCCTCGTAGCGGTCCGACAGCAGCAATACGCGCCAGCGCAGGTTCTCGGCCTCGGCGGGGGCGAGGTCAACGCCGATCAGGCGCGCGGCGAAAAGTTCGGCAAACGGAACTTGCAGGCCCGCGCCCTCCATCGCCTTCCACACGGTCGGCAGGGCCCTGGAGATGGCCGCAGCGTCCCCGGCGGCCAGCGCGGTTTCGAACCGCTGCACCGCCGCGACCCGGTCCCAGACCCCGCCCGAGGCAGCCGGTTCCCGTTCGGTGTAAAGTCCCAGCAACTGGTTGGGCGTCAGGGCGCCGATCCGGGTCAGGCGCTCGGCGGCCTCGATCTGTGCCTTCCAGCCTGCAACGTCGCGCAGATCCGCCGTCGCGAAGGCCCTGGGCAGCGATTGCGTCGGGATGCGCTCACCGATCGTCTCGAACAGGCGGAAGGTCAGCGGATCGGGCCGCGCTGGCTGCGGCAGCGGGGGGGCGCCCTCGAACAGTTCGGGGCTCAGAAAACGGTCGAGCAGCGCCAGTTCCTCGTCCGGCAGCAGATCCAGCGCGTGGGCGGCCTCCAGCGTCAGCGCCGCCGAGGTCCAGTCGCCGCGCCGCGCCTTGCAGAAGATCTGGGCGGCATAGTCCGGCGACAGGTGCGGCTGTGCGATCAGGGCCGAACAGGCGCGGTCCTCGTCGCCGGTCAGAAGGGTGGCGTCGAACCAGCGCGAGAATCGCGCGACGGAATCGGTCGGGCCGGCCAACTGCACCAGGGCCTGCGCGGGATCGGCCGCGCCGAGTTGCAAGAGCCGGTCCAGCCGCGCCAGCAGCAGCGTGTCGTCCGCCCCGGTGCCCGACGGCGCCCGGGATTCCGACAAAAGCAGCGTGAACAGCAGTTTCTGCATGGCCGGGCTGTCGCGCACCGGAGCGTTGGCGATCAATTCGGAGATGTAGGCGGGATCGCTGCCCCGCCAGAGATCCAGCGGCAGGCCGGTGACGCTTGAGGACACCAGCCCGAGCGGGCGGGCGATCGCCTCCAGCGGCGTCACCACGACCGGCGGCTGCATGCCCGTCTGCGTGACCGGCGGCTCCAGAAGCACGGTGCCGGGCAGGTGTTCCGGCGGATCGTTCAGCCATTCGATCGCCGACAGGGGTTGCTGCGCCGAGGCCGGTGCGCACAGGCACAGCGCCAGCAGCGCCGACCTAGTCAACATTCAGGATCACCGGTTCGCTAATCTCGCTTTGCGGCGCCGAAAAATCCACGCCGAAAAACGGCCCCAGATAGGCATACCCAACCAGCCCGATGAAACACAGGCACAGGATGTAAACCAGAAACTTGATCAGACGGCCCATCGTCCTCGCTGCCCCATTCTGCTCTTTTGACCAAGTTATAACTGGCATTTTTCCCAAGATCACGTCATTCACGGTGAAATGAGCGAAATTAAGCATAACTCCACGCAGACCGCCCGTAGCTCGGCCTTTGCGCTCCACAAGACAGTGGTCATGGTGGGCATGATGGGCGCGGGCAAGACCGCCGTGGGCAGGGCGTTGGCGGCGCGTCTGGGCGTTCCGTTTCTCGACAGCGATGCCGAAATCGAAACCGCGGCCAACATGACCATCCCGGAAATCTTCGAACGCGACGGGGAGCCGTTCTTTCGCCGCAAGGAGAGCCAGGTGATCGGCCGCCTGCTGGACGAAGCGCGGGGCGTCCTGTCCACCGGCGGCGGCGCCTTTCTGCGCGAAGAAAACCGGCGGATGATTTCCGAGCGCGGCGTCGCGGTCTGGCTCAGGGCCGAGCTGGACGTGCTCTGGAACCGGGTCCGGCACAAGGACACGCGGCCCCTGCTGCGCACGCCCGATCCGCGTGCGACGTTGCGCGCGCTGTATGACGACCGGGTGCCGATCTATGCCAAGGCCGACCTGATCGTGGATTCGGATGGCGAAACCTCGATCGACAACATGGTGGACCGGGTGATCGCGGCCCTTCTGACCCGCCCGGACGTTCTGGAACGGAAATGATGCATCAAACCGTACATGTCCCCCTGGGCGAAAGATCCTACGATGTCGAGATCGGTCCCGACCTGCTGGCCGAGGCCGGGCCGAGAATCGCGCCGCTGCTTTCAAGGCCCAGAGTTGCGGTGCTGACCGACGAGACCGTGGCGGCCCTGCATCTGGAGGCCCTGCGCGCCGGATTGGACAGGGCCGGCATCGACATGGTGTCGCTGGCGCTGCCGCCCGGCGAAGCGACCAAGAGCTGGCCGCATTTCGAACGGGCCGTCGAATGGCTGTTGGCGGAAAGGGTCGAACGGCGCGATGTGGTCATCGCTTTCGGCGGCGGCGTGATCGGCGACCTGGCCGGGTTTGCGGCGGCGGTGCTGCGGCGGGGGGTGCGGTTCGTGCAGATCCCGACCTCGTTGCTGGCGCAGGTGGACAGTTCGGTCGGCGGCAAGACCGGGATCAATGCCCCGCAGGGCAAGAACCTGATCGGCGCGTTTCACCAACCGTCGCTGGTGCTGGCCGACACCGCAGTTCTGGACACCATGACCAGGCGGGATTTCCTGGCGGGGTACGGCGAGGTGGTGAAATACGGTCTGCTGGGGGATGCCGGGTTCTTCGAATGGCTGGAAACCCACGGGCCGGCGCTGGCGGCGGGCGACATGGCGGCGCGCGTTCAGGCGGTCGCGCGTTCCGTGCAGATGAAGGCCGACATCGTGGCGCGGGACGAGACCGAACAGGGCGACCGGGCGCTGCTGAACCTGGGTCATACCTTTTGTCATGCGCTGGAGGCGGCCACGGGGTATTCCGACCGGTTGCTGCATGGCGAGGGCGTGGCGATCGGCTGTGCGCTGGCCTTCGAGCTGTCGGCGCGACTTGGGCTGTGTGCGCAGGAAGCGCCCAGCCGGGTGCGGGCGCATCTCAAGGCGATGGGGATGAAGACCGATCTGGCGGATATTCCGGGCGATCTGCCGGGGGCCGGGGCGCTGCTCGATCTGATGGCGCAGGACAAGAAGGTGGTGGACGGGCAGCTTCGGTTCATTCTGGCGCGCAGCATCGGACAGGCCTTCGTCACCTCGGACGTTCCGCGCGGCGCGGTGCTTTCGGTACTTGAGGATGCGTTGGCAACCCGTTGATCCCAGGTGGATTACCGTCCGGTAATCACCATGAGTTCGCCGATATTCTCGCGCGTGATATAGCCCACCATCCGTCCGCTTTCAGTACAAACAGCGACGGCCGGCGCGCCCTTGTGCAGCGCGTCGAGGACGGATTCCAGCCCCGATGTCAGGCCGACCGCGGGAATGTCCTCATCCATGACCGATGTTGCCGGGTCCGAGCGCGGATGGTCCCCGGCCAGCGCGGCAAAGAGGCGCCCCCGGGTGACGAAGCCACGCAGATGACCCGAGTCGTCCAGCACCGGAAACTCGTGCTGGGTCGTGTGGATCACGGCCTGTGCAGCGGTCGCCAGGGTGTCGGTCGGCGACAGCGCCTCGAAACTGGTGATCATGGCGTCGCGGGCCAGCATCCGCCGCGCGACCGAGCGCATCGCGACGTCCTGGCTTTCGGCATTGGCCGCGATGAAGACGAAGAGGGCGATCAGGACCAGGATCGGATTGCCCGTACTGAGCCCGGCAAACCCCAGCAGGAAGGCCACGACCTGACCGGCAAGCGCCGCGACCCGGGTTGCCTTGACCCGATCCATGGTCAGGCACAGAAGCGCCCGGAACACCCGGCCGCCGTCCATCGGAAAGGCCGGTATCATGTTGAACAGGGCCAGAAACAGGTTCACGAAGGCAAGCCGGCTGAGCAGGTCGGTATGCGCCGAGTCGATCCGGGCCAGGGCCTCCATATTCATCCCGGCGCCGAAGAGGACCAGCACACCCCAGATCACAACGTTCACCGCCGGACCGGCGAGCGCCACCAGAACCTCCTGCATCGGCTTTTCCGGCATCCGCTCCAGCCGCGCCAGGCCGCCGATGGGCAAGAGCGTGATGTCGGGGGTCCGGATGCCGTACCGGCGCGCCATCAGGGCGTGGCCGAATTCATGCGCGACGACGCAGGCGAACAGAACCAGGACAAAGAGAATGTTTTCCACCGCCGCGGGCCAGCCGCCCGCGGAATAGGCCGAAAAGCCGACCCAGGCCAGCAGCAGGAAGAAGGTGACATGGACCCGCAGTTCCGAACCGAGCAGGCGGCCGAGCGAGAAGGACCATGTCATTTCTTCCCTCCGGTCCTAGAACGGGATTTCGTCGTCGTCGATCCCTCCGGATGCGGGGGCGGGGCTGCCGGCGGGGGCACCGTAGGGATCGTCTTGGGAACCGCCGCCATAGCTGCCGGACTGACCGCCGCCATAGCCGCCGCCGCCGTCGCCGCGGCTGTCGAGCAGCGTCAGCTCGCCCCGGTACGGACGCAGCACGACCTCGGTCGTGTAGCGGTCCTGCCCGGACTGGTCCTGCCATTTGCGGGTTTCCAGCTGGCCTTCGACATAGACCTTCGATCCCTTGCGCAGATATTGCTCGGCGATCCGCGCCAGCGGCTCGGAAAAGATCGCCACCGAGTGCCATTCGGTCTTTTCCCGCCGTTCGCCGGTATTTCTGTCTTTCCAGCTCTCCGAAGTCGCGATGCGCAGGTTGCAGACCTTGCCGCCGTTCTGGAACGAGCGAACCTCGGGATCGCGGCCCAGATTTCCGACCAGAATGACTTTGTTGACTGAGCCAGCCATGAATTTCCCCGTCCTGTTGTCTCGATACCTTCCGAATCTGCACGATCCGTCCACGTGACCCTATACGTCCTGCGGCATGGTTAAAACTCCGTTCATGGGCAACACATGCTGGCCGGACGGTTTGGCCTTGCTTCCAATTCGACCCGAATCTCCTATACTGGCCGCCGAGGTTCAACGACCAGGCATATGTGAATGCACAGGTTTTTTGGCGGTTTTGTCATCGGTTCTCTGGTACTTGCATCGATTCCGGTGCAGGCCGATGTTCTGTCTACCAAGAACCGGCTCGACATTTTCCGCAATCAGGCAAAGGTCTTGGACAGCCGCGCGGCGGTCCAGTACAAGGATTCCGAACGGCTGAAGCCGAAAGGCGCGCAGGGTGGCTTCGACAAGCGGTATTCGGGCAAGTATCGCGGCCAGTACCTGGAGATGGCACGGGCGGCCGCCCGGCTGCACGACGTGCCCGAAGAGCTGTTCCTGCGGCTGGTTCAGCAGGAATCCGGCTGGAACCCGCACGCAAAATCTCACAAGGGGGCCCTGGGGCTGGCGCAGTTGATGCCGCAGACCGCCGATTTGCTGGGCGTCAATCCTCATGATCCCAAACAGAACCTTGAAGGCGGCGCGCGTTACCTGTCCTGGCAGTTCCGCAAGTTCAAATCCTGGCGGCTGGCGCTGGCGGCCTACAACGCCGGTCCAGAAGCCGTGGAAAAGCACGGCGGTGTTCCCCCGTATGAGGAAACCCAGAATTACGTCAAGGCGATCTGGGGCGGCTGACTCCCGCGCCCAACGGCCTGATTGACGCGCGACCGGCCGCAGCGCGCGACCGGCGGCTTGAACCCGGAGCAGCCAGATCGCCGCGCTATTCGGCGGCGATCTTGATGACAGGCTCCATCTGGGCGAGCACCTCGTCGGACAGGTGACATTTGACCTGATGCCCTTCGGCCAGCGTTTTGGTCGGTGGAACCTCTTTTTCGCACAGGCCGCCCGGAACCTCGGATTTCCAGCGGCACCGGGTCTGGAACGGGCAACCCGGCGGCGGGTTCATCGCCGAGGGAATGTCGCCTTCCAGAACGATGTGCTTCTTTTCGACCGACGTGTCGGCGATCGGCACCGCCGACAGCAACGCCTCGGTATAGGGATGATAGGGCGGGTTGAAGACCTGGTCGGTCGAACCCAGTTCGACGACATGCCCCAGATACATCACCATCACCCGGTCGCTGAGATACCGCACGATGCTGAGGTCGTGGCTGATGAACAGCAGGGTGGTCTTGTGCTGGCGCTGAATCTCCATCAACAGGTCGGTCACGGCGGCCTGCACCGACACGTCCAGCGCCGAAACCGGTTCGTCCGCCACCACGATGCGCGCATCGCCGGCAAAGGCGCGCGCGATTCCCACGCGCTGTTTCTGGCCGCCTGACAGTTGCCGGGGCATGCGCTCGGCAAAGGCGCGCGGCAGTTTCACCAGATCCAGCAGTTCCAGCATTCTCTGCCGGCGCTCGGCCTCGGAATTGCCGACTCCGAAGATTTCGAGCGCGCGCATGATCTGGCGCCCCACCGTCATCGACGGATTGAGCGTGTCGAACGGGTTCTGGAACACCATCTGAACTTCGCCGACGGTCTTGGCGTCGCGTTCCTCGATCGGCACCTGTTCGATGTTGCGGTTGTCGAGCAGGATCTGGCCGTCGGTCGCGGTTTCGAGCCCCATCAGCACCTTGGCAAAGGTGGACTTGCCGCAGCCGGATTCGCCCACGATGGCAAGAGTTTCGGATTCGTGCGCCTCGAAGCTCAGGGTTTCGTTGGCCTTGACCACCTTCGTGTCCCCGCCGCCGAACAGGGCATTCGCGGCGACCTCGTAGTATTTCTTGAGGTTGTCCATTTTCAGGACGACCTTGCCGACTTCGGCCTTGTCCTTTTGCTCGCTGGCCGTGATCGGCGCGTCCCAGTCGATTTCCTGGAACTTGAGACAGCGCGTGTGGTGCCGGTCATTGCCGGGAACCGCCTGCATCAGGATGTCCTGCGCGTCGCAGCGGCCTTCTTCGAAATAGTCGCAGCGCGGCCCGAAATTGCAGCCCGGCGGGCGTTCATGGGGCAGGGGGAAGTTGCCCGGAATCGCCACCAGCGGGCGAGAGTTCTTGTCGGCGCCCGGCAAGGGGATCGACCGGAACAGTGCCTGCGTGTAGGGGTGGCGCATTTCGTCGAACACGTCCTCGATCGATCCGCGCTCGACCGCCTCGCCGGAATACATCACGCAGAGCCGGTCGCAGGTTTCCAGCACCAGCCCGAGGTTGTGCGAGATGAACAGCATCGAGGTGCCGTATTTCTTGCCCAGATCCTTGACCAGTTCCACCACGGCCGCCTCGACGGTCACGTCGAGCGCGGTGGTGGGTTCATCCAGGATCAGCAGCGCCGGTTTCGACATCAGCGCCATCGCGATCACGATGCGCTGCTGCTGCCCGCCCGACAGCTGGTGCGGGAAGGAATTCAGCATCCGTTCGGGATCGGGCAGGCGCACATCCGTGACCACCTCCAGCGCCCGCTTGTAAGCTTCTTCCTTGCCGACGCCCTCGTGGATCATCGGCACTTCCATGAGCTGCCTGCCGATCTTCATTGCCGGGTTCAGCGAGGCCATGGGTTCCTGATAGATCATCGCGATCTCGTTGCCGCGGATGTCGCGCAGTTCCTCTGCGCTCATCTGGCTCATGTCGCGGCCCTTGAACTTGATCGTGCCACCCACGATGCGGCCGTTCTTGCCCAGATCCTGCATGACCCCGAGCGCGACGGTGGACTTGCCGCAACCCGATTCGCCGACCAGGCCCACCGCCTCGCCGGGTTGCACGCTGACCGAGAAATCCATCACCGCGGGGATTTCCCGCAAGCGGGTGAAGAAGGAAATCGACAGCTTGTCTATTTCGAGGATCGGGCCGTCATATTCCGCCAGTTTGCTCATTCTTGTTCTCCCCGTCCGAGCCTTGGCAGCGGCCCGCTTCTTCTTGTTGAAATTGAGGCAGAGAACCGGGAGCATCGCCCCCGGCACCAATCACATCAGTCTTTCAGGCTTTCCTCGCGCAGACCGTCTGCCAGGAGGTTCAGGCCGAGCACCAGCGAGAGCAGGGCCAGGGCCGGCGGCAGCGCGGGATGCAGGTAGATCGACAGGAGCTTGCGCCCTTCGTTGATCGTCGAGCCCCAGTCCGGGCTTTCGGGCGGCAGGCCCAGTCCGAAGAAACCCAAGGTTCCCAACAGGATGGTGGTATAGCCGATCCGCAGACAGAAATCGACGATCAGCGGTCCGCGCGCATTGGGCAGGATCTCCCACAGCATGATGTACCACGGACCCTCGCCGCGGGTCTGGGCGGCCGCCACATAGTCGCGGGTCTTGATGTCCATCGCCAGGCCCCGGACGATCCGGAACACCGTGGGCGAGTTCACGAAGACAACCGAAACGAACACCACGAGGATGCCGCCGGGCACGTCGAACAGATCCATGAAGGTCGGCAGGCCCCAGATCGCATAGTCCTTGGTGTTGATCACGTATCCGCCGGTCGAGATCAGCGACAGGTACAGCCAAACCGCGACGCCCAGCACGCCGATCAGCAGCGGTGTGCGGAAATTCGGCCGCGTGTAATAGCGCGAATTCAGCAGCACCCCGATGAAGACAATGGGGAAGACGAACAGCACGGCCGCCATGTAGTTGGGCACGCCGGTCGCGATGATCTCGGGCGTTACCAGCAGGTAGAACAGCAGGATCACCGGGAAGGCGAGGATCAGATTGGCCAGGAAGGACAGGAGCGTGTCGAGACGTCCGCCGTAGTACCCTGCGGGCAGACCCAGCGTGATGCCGACCATGAAGGCGAACAGCGTCGCAAGCGGCGCGATCTGCACCACGATCCAGGCGCCCTTGACCATGCGGCTGAAAACGTCGCGCGCCAGGTTGTCGCCGCCTAGGAGATACCAGGGGTATTCGCCTTCTTCCAGATTGGGCAGCGGCGTTCCGGGCACCTTGTTCTTCATGCCCGAAAGCTGCACCAGCGGGTCATGGGTCACGATCAGGTCGAGGGCTCCGAAGATCCCGGTGAAGACCCAGAACATCACCAGTCCGAACCCGATCATTCCGACCGGGCTGTCGAACAGCTTGCCGTACAGCCCCAACCGGCGCTTGAAGGCGACCGACATGGCGAAGACGATGATCAGCGACACCCAGACAGGCAGGAATTGCTGCGATACCGCGCCGACGATCCCGGCGCCGCTGCCCAGAAAGACGCCCAGCACGATATAGGCCAGCGCCAGCAGGACGGTGGCCAGGAACGTGAATCGCAGGGCGGTCTGCGCCAGGCCGCGCGGCCCGACGGCCGCCTTGAGCGTTCCGTCGGGATTGACCATCACCGGGCCTTCGGTGGTGACGATGCTGATGAGGATCCAGAACAGGATCGACAGGGTCAGCGCCGCAAGGACGATCACGAGAACAGGGTTGAGAAAGGCGATAGAGCCGGTCCAGCTGAGAGGTTCCATGTCCTGTTCTCCCTTACGATATCCGGATGCGCGGGTTGAGGTAGACATAGCCGATATCCGATATCAGCTGCGTCACCAGGACCACGAAGACCGACACGACCGAAATTGCCAGCAGGAGCTGGATGTCGTTGTTCCCGGCCGCCTGTACCAGCGCCCATCCGAAGCCCTTGTAGTTGAACAGCGTCTCGACGATCACAACGCCGTTCAGAAGCCACGGGAACTGGAGCATGATGACCGTGAACGGGGCGATCAGCGCGTTGCGCAGGGCGTGTTTCATCACGATGTTCGGAAACGATACCCCCTTGAGCCGCGCGGTGCGGATGTACTGCGCCGTCATGACCTCGGTCATCGAGGCGCGGGTCATCCGGGCGATGTAGCCCATGCCGTAGAGCGCGATTGTCAGCACCGGCAGGAAGAAGTTCTCGAAGGTCGGGTTGTCCATCGCCTCCGTCGCGGTGCCCTTGAACCATTTCAGGCCCACCGTGGACGAGGTGAAGATCGCGATGAAGATCACGCCCGACACGTATTCCGGCGTCGCGGTGGTGATGATCGAAAAGGTCGAGAGCGACCGGTCGAGCGCCGTGCCCTCGCGCATCCCCGCCAGAACGCCCACGATCAGGGCCGAGGGAACCATGAGCACGAGCACCCAGAACATCAGATATCCCGTGTTTCCCAGCCTCTTGGCGACGATGCCGCCGACTTCGTCCTTGAAGACGGTGGAGTATCCCCAGTCCCCCTGCAGCACGCCGCAGAACCGCGGCGTGGTCTCGGGCGTGGCGCCGGGGCGCACGCAGGTGCCGACGAACTGACCGTCGGCCAGCGTCTTGGTGAAACCCGGCATGACACCCAGCCATTGGCCATACTTGACCAGCATCGGCTGCTGGTATCCGCGGTTTTCCAGCCAGGCTTGCACCTGCTCGTCGGACATCCGCTGGTTGCCCTGTGTCTTGGCGAGTTTCTCGAGGTTCGGGTAGAGGTTGGTCAGAAAGAAGACCACGAAGGTCAGGCACAATGCCGTCAACAGCATGACGCCAAACCGTCTGAGGATGAAAAGTCCCATATCGGCCCCTGTTGTTCGGGTGTTCCGCAGATCAGTGGACCATTTTCTGGCCTCGGACCTCCGGTCTGCGCCGGTTCGTCTGCGGCTGGATCGGGGCGCCCTGCGCGGGCGCCCCGAGTTGGTTCGTCAGGCCGGGCTTACGCCGCCCAACCCCACTTGTAGTGGTGGTGTTCGAACGAGATGTGCATGTCGGTCCCGACCAACCCGTCCTTCATGTGGCGATAGAGCGCGCGCCAATAGGGCTGCACCGTGACGCCTTCTTCCTGAATCAGCGCAGCGCCCCTGGCCGCGACCTCGCGGCGCTTGTCGGCATCCGCGATCGCCAAGGCTTCGTCGAGGATGGCGTCGAAGTCCGGGTTCGCCCAGCCGAACTCGTTCCAGGCTTCACCTGACTTGTACGCCAGTGCCCAGATCTGCACGCCCAGCGGACGGTGGTTCCAGTTGGTCGAGCTGTAGGGATACTTGGCCCAGTCGTTCCAGAACGTGCTGCCCGGCAGAACGGTCCGCTTGACCTTGATGCCCGCGTCGCGCAACTGCGCGGCGACGGCGTCGGTGGTGTTGCGGCGCCAATCGTCGTCGATCGACAGCAACTCGTGCTCGAAATCGGCCATTCCGGCCTCTTCCAGCAGCTTCATCGCACCGGCCGGATCGGGTTCCTGCTTGGGCAGTTCCGGGTATTCCGGGTGGATCGGACCCATGTGGTGGTTTTCCGCCGTCGATCCCCGGTTGCCATAGCCCAGTTCCAGGCAGACATCGTTGTTGACCGCCATCTGCAGGGCCTTGCGCACGCGCTTGTCGGCGTAGGGTTTCTTGCCGTCGATCTCGGCCAACTGGTTCGGGCGGATCACGATGGTGCCCATGGTGATCACTTCGGACTTCACGTAGCCGAGGCTGTCCATCACGTCGATGAACTCACCGACGGATTCGTGCAGCATGTCCACCTCGTCCGATTCCAGCGCCGCCAGCCACGAGGACGGATCGGTGCCGTAATCGATGTATTCGATGCGGTCGAGCGCCGGGCGGCCAAAGACGGCCTCGCCCCACCAGGCGTGGTTTTCGTTGCGCACGAGCGTGCACTTCACGCCAACTTCCAGTTCTTCGATCAGGTAGGGACCGGTGCCCACGTTGTTGAGCAGATCGGTTTCGCTGAACGAGCTGTGCACGATGGCCGCCGGATAGTCCGACATGCCTGCGATCAGCGAGATGTCGGATTTCGGCAGGTTGAGGCGCACGGTATGGGGGTCAACCACCTCGATGGCGCCGTCGATGGCCTGGCCGCTGTCCGCATCGACGAGGGTCGCGAAACGACCGGCCATCGAGTTGGTTTCCGAGCTCTTGTCGCACCAGCGCGCGATGTTGCGGGCCACGTCGTCGGCCGTGAAGTCGTCGCCATTGTTCCACTTCACGCCCTGACGGACCTTCAGCGTGTACTGGGTCGCGTCCTCGTTGATCTCCCAGCCTTCCAGCAGCATGCCGCGGAACGTGCCGTCCGAGTTGTACTCGACCAGGTATTCCAATGTGCCGCGGCTTTGGTTGCCCATTTCCGACCAGTCATAGGTGCGCGGATCCTTGAGCGCGCGAACTTGTGCCTGAACGCGCAAGGTGCCGCCTTCCTTCTTGGCATCCTCGCCCGCGGCATGGGCCGGGGCCGGCAGGCCGATCATCCCATAGGCCGCGGCGGCGGTGACGCCTAGGCCGGTGGCGCGGGTCAGGAACTCTCGACGGCTCAGCTTGCCGTCCCGGTATTCCTGAGCGTGCATTTCCGCAGCCCAGTGCACCGGTGCTCCAGTCGTTGTCTTATGTGTCATGAATGTCTCCCTGTGACGCATTTATTCTTGGAGGGTTTCAGGAACGCAGTGCGACCAGTCGGGTCGCCCGGTTCCGCGGTTGCCGTGTTTTGGAACGTAAACATCCCCATGCTCGGTATTCCGCACCAGAATTTAACATAGGTCAATGATGGGAATCGTCATCAATGGGACAAAAACGACATTGTGAGATGATTCGCCGGAAACCGAAGAGCCCTTGCAGACAAGGCGGATAGGGCTGAAACGGACACGAATTCACCCCTGGCCAGCGCCAGTTTACGACAAGGCGACCCCGTGCTTTCATCGGGCCGGTTTCCGGCTCGGCCGCATGGCTGCGGCGCGTCGGGTCCGAGAATCAGCAAGCCGAATCAATGCGATGCCAGGTCTTCATGCGGGCGCGGAACCAGGTGCGCTGGCGCTTGGCGAATTGCCGGGTGGAGATGGTCGCCCGCATCCGGGCTTCCTCCAGGGAGAGGCTGCCGCTCAGAACCGCCATCAGTTCCGGCACCCCGATTGCCTTGCAGGACGGCAGGGAGGGGTCATAGCGGTCCCGCATCGCTTCGACCTCGTTCAGGGCGCCCTGGGCGATCATCTGGTCGAACCGGCGGGCGATGCGGTCGTTCAGCCAGTCTTTGTCGGCATCGAAGACCAGGGGCACCGCCCGGTCGAGCGGCAAGAGCGGCGCCGGCGTTTCGGCCTGCCAGTCGGCCAGCGGCCGGCCGGTTGCCTGTTGCACTTCCCAAGCCCGTTGCACACGCGCGCGGTTGTTCAGGTCGATGCGGGCCGCCGTTGCCCGATCCAGCTCGGCGGTCAGGTCGCGCAGCGTCAGACGATCGGCCCGGTCCCGGACCTCGGGCGGCGTCGGGGGGATGTCGGCCATGCCCTCGGTCAGGGCCGTGAAATAGAGACCGGTTCCTCCGACGATGATCGGCCGGGGACCGCCGGAGAGCAGGGGAGCGACCTCGCGCAGCCAGTGCCCGGCGGAATAGGCCGCGTCCCAGGCGACATGACCGTAGAGACGATGCGGCGCCAGCGCCTCGTCCTCGATCGAGGGTCGGGCCGTGACGATCCGCCAACAACCGTAGACCTGACTGGCATCCGCGTTGACGATGACGCCGCCGTGCCGCTGGGCGATGGCCAGTGCCAGGGCGGATTTTCCCGAGGCGGTGGGGCCGGCGATCAGGACCGGTTTGTCAGGCGGGATCGGGGGAAGCCGGTCCAGCATTCGAGTGGTTCGGTCGGCCGCCATTGCGCGTTCGCCTCGTTCCCGGTCAAGCCGCATTGAACCTGCGGGTCTTTTGCTTCATTTTGCGCCGGAAAATAAACCGGTGCCGCAGCGGAGCGCAACATGACCTCTTCAAACGTCCAAGCAACCATCGATCAGCCCGAAACCCAACGGCCGGCGACGAAATTCAAGAGGGTCATGCTCAAGATCTCCGGCGAGGCGCTGATGGGGGATCAGGGATTCGGCCTGCATCCGCCGACGGTTCACCGGATCGCGGAAGAGGTGAAATCGGTGCACGATCTGGGCGTCGAGATCTGCATGGTGATCGGCGGCGGCAACATCTTTCGGGGGCTGTCCGGCTCGGCGCAGGGGATGGAGCGGACAACCGCCGACTACATGGGGATGCTGGCGACGGTCATGAACGCGCTGGCCATGCAATCCGCTCTGGAAGCTCTGGGCGTGTTCACCCGAGTGATCTCGGCCATTCCGATGGATCAGGTCTGCGAGCCCTACATCCGCCGCCGCGCCGTGCGGCACCTGGAAAAGAAACGCGTGTGCATCTTTGCCGCCGGCACCGGCAACCCCTACTTCACCACGGACACCGCCGCGACCCTGCGCGCCAACGAAATGGGGTGCGAGGCGATCTTCAAGGGCACCAAGGTTGACGGGGTCTATGACAAGGATCCGGCGAAATTCGACGATGCAAAGCGCTATGACACCGTGAGCTACGACGATGTTCTGGCCAAGCGACTCGGGGTCATGGACGCCTCGGCCATCGCGCTGGCACGCGACAACAACCTGCCGATCATCGTGTTCTCGCTGGACGAACCCGGCGGGTTCCGCGGCATTCTGGCGGGCGAGGGCACCTATACCAAGGTGCAGGGGTAAGGCATTCGCCCAACTGGCGTGAAACCTGAAACCATCGGCCGCAACTGTGCTTGACCTGCCGCCGGGTCGCGGGCATCCATTTGCGAAAAACAGGGGAAAGCAATGGCGCTGGACATCGATTTCGTTCGTTCTCAATTTCCTGCGTTCGCGGAAAACGCCCTGCAAGGGCAGGCTTTTTTCGAGAACGCCGGCGGATCCTACACCTGTCGGCCGGTCATCGACCGGCTGACACGGTTCTACACGCAACGCAAGGTCCAGCCCTATGCACCCTACGAGGCGAGCCGATTGGCCGGCGCCGAGATGGACGAGGCCCGGCAGCGCATGGCCGCCTTGTTGGGCGTCGAGACGGACGAATTGAGCTTTGGCCCTTCCACCACGCAGAACACCTATGTCCTGGCGCAGGCCTTCCGCAAATGGATGCAGCCGGGCGAGGCGATCATCGTGACCAATCAGGATCACGAGGCGAATTCCGGGCCCTGGCGGCGGTTGGCGGATGACGGAATCGAGATCCGAGAATGGCAGATCGATCCCGAGACTGGTTCCCTCGATCCCCAGGATCTTGAGAATCTTCTGGACGAAAAGGTGCGGTTGGTCTGTTTCCCGCATTGTTCGAACGTCATCGGCGAGATCAATCCGGTGACCGAGATCACCGCGATCGCCCATGCCGCCGGGGCTTTCGTCTGCGTCGATGGCGTGTCCTATGCGCCGCACGGCTTTCCCAATGTCGGCGATCTCGGCCCGGACATCTATCTGTTTTCCGCCTACAAGACCTATGGCCCGCATCAGGGCTGCATGGTGATCCGGCGCGCGCTGGGACGGCTGCTGCCGAACCAGGCGCATTTCTTCAACGCCGATGTGCTCTACAAGCGGTTCACGCCGGCCGGGCCGGATCACGCGCAGATCGCGGCCAGTGCCGGCATGGCGGATTACGTCGATCTGATTTGCGACCATCACGGCGGACCGGCCTCGGGGGCGGTGGAGCGCGGCGCGTTCGTCCACGATCTGATGCGCGGATACGAGGCCGATCTGCTCCAACCGCTGCTCGACGCGGTCAAGGACCGAAATGCCGTGCGGCTGATCGGGCCGTCCGAGGCGGAACGGCGCGCGCCGACGGTGGCGCTGGCCCTGAACGGGCCGGCGGAACCGGTGGCGGAACGGCTTGCCGAACACGGCATCATGGCCTGTGGCGGGGATTTCTACGCCGTGCGTCCGCTGCGCGCGATGGGCGTCGATCCGCAGGAAGGCGTGCTGCGGGTCAGCTTCACCCACTACACCACGCGGGCCGAGATCGACCGGCTGATCGACGCGCTGGACCGGGTTTTGTGATCCGCGCCCGCCCGCGCCACGTAAGCAGGGCATAATGCGAGGGCGGGCATGGACACAGGGACCAAACCGGCGATCTTCTGGTTTCGCCGCGATCTGAGGCTTTCGGACCATCCGGGGCTGACCGAGGCGGTGCGCGCGGGCGCACCGGTCATCCCCGTGTTCATTCTGGACGACGTGGCTGACAGTCTGGGCTCGGCGCCGAAATGGCGTCTGGGACTGGGGCTGGAGGTTTTGGCCAAGGCGCTTGGCGGCCGTGGCAGCAAGCTGATCCTGCGCCGCGGAAACGCACGCGACGTGTTGCGCGCGGTGATCGCGGACACCGGGGCCACGGCGGTTCACTGGACCCGCGCCTATGATCCCGAGTCGATCCGGCGCGATACCGCGATCAAGTCAGACCTGAAACGGCTGGGCATCGAAGCGCGGTCGCATCCGGGGCACCTGCTGTTCGAACCCTGGACGGTCGAAACGAAATCAGGCGGATATTTCAAGGTGTTCACGCCGATGTGGCGCGAAGTCAGAACCCGCGACGTGCCTGCGCCGCTGCCCGCCGCATCACGCATCCCAGCGCCCGTGCGCTGGCCCGCTTCGGAGCGGCTGGAGGACTGGCGGCTGGAGCGGTCGATGCGGCGGGGCGCGGCAATCATGCGCCCTCATGTTGATCCGGGGGAAGACGCGGCCCGCGACCGGCTCGAACGTTTTCTTGCCGAAGGAGTCCCGGAATATGACACGTGTCGCGACCGGCTTGATCTCGGCGCGACCTCGGGCATGTCCGAATACCTGTCGTTGGGCGAAATCGGTCCGCGCGCGATCTGGCACGCGGCGATCCGGGCGCGGGAAACGGGTGTGGCCGGCGCAGAAGGGTATCTGCGGCAGCTGGTGTGGCGGGAATTTTCCTACCACCTGATGTATCACACGCCCGGACTTCTGACCCTGAACTGGAAACCCGGCTGGCAGGCGTTTCCGTGGAACACCGACGCCGATCACCCGCATGTCCTGGCCTGGAAGCGCGCACGCACCGGGGTTGCCATCGTCGATGCCGGATTGCGCGAAATGTACGTGACCGGGCGGATGCACAACCGCGCCCGGATGATCGTGGCCAGCTATCTGACCAAGCATCTGATGACCCATTGGAGAATCGGGCTGGATTGGTTTGCCGACTGCCTGATCGACTGGGATCCGGCCGCGAATGCGCTGGGCTGGCAGTGGGTGGCGGGCAGTGGCCCGGATGCGGCGCCGTATTTCCGGGTCTTCAATCCCGACCTGCAGGCGCAGAAATTCGATCCCGAGGGTCGGTATGTCGCGCGGTGGATTGCCGAAGGTCAGGCCGAGCCGCCCGAAACCGCCCGAGACTATTTCCGGGCCATCCCGGCGCGCTGGAAGCTGTCCGCGCAGGACGACTATCCTCAGCCTGTTGTCGGACTGGACGCAGGCCGCAAGCGGGCGCTGTCAGCATACGAGATGTGGAAGAATGGCTTGGAAAACGCGGCGCTTGCCTGATTTTCGATCTGCGCCTAGCCTGTAATCGCACCGCAACGGGGAGAGCGGATGATCCTGACGACGACAGAAGGGCAGAACGACCTGCCGCGCTATTTCACCCAGGTCATGAAAATGCTCCAGAGCATGCGGGCCGGGCGTTTGGACATTGCCATGCCGGATGGGCGGATCTTTCGGGCCGAGGGCCGGGAACCCGGACCGGTGGCCCGGATCGATGTCCACAATCCGGACGTGTTCGCGCGGCTGATCCGCGAAGGAGACCTGGGTTTTTCGGACGCCTATCTCGATGGCGACTGGAGTACGCCCGATCTGCGCGCCTTCATGGATCTGGTCAATCTGGACAATGAAACGGTCTATGACGATTTTCCGGGCCAGTTTCTAGTGCGCGCCTACGAACGGTTCCGGTTCTGGCTTCAGCGCAACCACAAGGAGCAGGCCAAAAGGAACATCTCCTATCACTACGATCTGGGGAACGATTTCTACAGCCTGTGGCTGGACGAAACGATGACCTATTCCAGCGCGATCTTTGAAACGGGGCAGGAAAGCCTGGAAAAGGCGCAGACCGCGAAATATGCCAGCCTGATCGACGAAATGGGCGCGCGGCCCGGCGACCACGTTCTGGAAATCGGATGCGGCTGGGGCGGCTTTGCGGAATATGCCGCCAAGGAACGCGGTCTGCGGGTCACCGGGCTGACCATCAGCCAAGAGCAGTTCAAGTACGCGACGCAAAGAATTGAAAAGGCGGGTCTTTCAGATTCCGTTCAATTCAAGCTTCAAGACTACCGGGACGAGCGCGGCACCTATGACGGCGTGGCCTCGATCGAAATGTTCGAGGCGGTTGGCCAGAAATACTGGCCGGTGTATTTCGATGCGGTGCGCGAAAGACTGAAACCGGGCGCGAACGCGACCCTGCAGATCATCACCGTCGCGGACAAGCGATGGGAACTGTACCGCAACGGCGTGGATTTCATTCAGAAGCACATCTTTCCCGGCGGGATGCTGCCGGCTCCGAAGGTGCTGCGCCAGCAGATCGAACGGGCCGGGCTCAACGTGGTGCGGTCGAAGGAATTCGGCAAGAGCTATGACCTGACGCTGCGGCGGTGGCACGAGACCTTCAACGAGAAATGGGAGCAGATCGCGGCGCTGGGCTTTGACGAGCGTTTTCGCCGCATGTGGAATTTTTATCTCACCTCCTGCGGCGCAGCCTTTGACACCGGCAATTGCGATGTGACACAGATCACAGTTGCAAGACCAAGCTAACGCCGGACCACAGACATGCCCACCGCTTCCCGTCTCGTCGCTGCCATCTGTCTGGCCGTGCTTGCCTTCGTGGTGTCGGGTCAGGTCATGGATGCCAAGCCGGAAGGCACCGATTTCGGCTATTTCACCCTTGTGAACGTCGGACTTGGCATCTTGTGCGGCTGGGTCATCATGGGCCGGCGCGTCGGACGGGGTACGACCTGGGCGATCAACAACGGGCTGACCGGCATGGCCGCCCTGGTGTTCTGGGGCCTGTTCGTGCAGGGCTGTTACGAGATGTTCCGGCTGGCGATGCGCCACCGATATGACGGCCCGTTCGAGGCGGTTCTGGCCATCTTCAAGCTCGGGGTCGAATTCGGCCAGATCCTTTTGGTGCCGCATATCATCTGGACGTTGCTGATCGGTGGCGTATTGTCCGGGCTGATTGCCGAGGCCGCGTGGCGGCGCTGGCGGTAGCCCTGTCCAAACCACGGAAAGCTCTGACCTGTGACCGATCTGTTTTTCTACGGCACGCTGCGCCACGCGCCGCTGTTGGAGCGCGTTCTCGGCCGGCCAGCCCGGGACATCGACATGACGCGCGCCAGTCTGGCGGATCATGCGGTCTATGCGGTCAAGGGCGAGATCTTTCCGATGATCGCGCAAACCCCCGGCACGCGTGCCGAGGGGGTGCTGGTGCGGGGACTGAGCGCCGAGGACATTGCGCGGCTCACCTATTATGAGGGCGGGTTTGCCTATGACCTCGAAACGCGGCGGCTCGACCTGCCGGACGGTGGGCACGCCTCGGCGCAGGTGTTCTTTCCGGAAGGCGGGCGCTGGCAAAAAGGCGCGCTCTGGTCGCTCGACGATTGGGCGGAGGCCTGGGGAGAGCTGACCGTTTTCGCCGCCGAAGAAGTCATGGGATATTACGGCAAGGTGGATGCTGCGGAGATCGCCCGCAGTTTCAAGGCCATCCGCACCCGCGCCTGGGCACGCATGGCGGCCCGTCGGCGCCGCACCGGCGACCCGCGCGACATTGAACAGGACGTCGTCCTGCACCGCAGAACATATGCCTATGTCGACTATTTCGGTATGGAAGAGGTGGAGCTTCAGCACCGAAAGCATGACGGAACCATGGGTCCGGTGCTGAACCGGAACGGTCTGATGACCGGACAGGCGACCGTGGTGTTGCCCTATGATCCCGAACGGGACACGGTCTTGCTGGTGGAGCAGTTCCGGGCGCCGGTCTACATGATCGGCGACCCCGAGCCATGGGTGTGGGAACCGGTCGCCGGCATGATCGATCCCGGCGAAACGCCCGAGCAAACGGCGTTTCGCGAAGCGCAGGAAGAGGCGCATGTGGCGCTGGACAGGGTTGAATATGCCGGCGGCGCCTATGCCTCGACCGGCTCATCGACGGAATTCGTGCACCTTTTCGTCGGGCTGGCGGATCTGACCGGGACAGTCGAGAATGGCGGTGTCGATACCGAGGGCGAGGACATCCGCAGCCAGATCCTGTCCTTCGATGCGCTGATGGAGATGGTGGACGGACACAAGGTCAAGGATCTGCCGCTGCTGGCGCTGGCGCATTGGCTCTGTCGGAACCGATCGCGGCTGCGGCAGGGGAATTAACGCCCATCCGCCCCGAGAGCGCTTGAGGTTGCGGGGGGGCAGGGCTACATCTGGGCATCGAACTGATCGAAAGAGGGCATCATGCGCATTGCACGCGATCTGGCGGACGCCGTTGGGAAGACTCCTTTGATCCGGTTGCGCCGCGTGAGCGAGGAAACCGGGTGCGAGATCCTCGGAAAGGCCGAGTTCATGAACCCCGGTCAGTCGGTCAAGGACCGTGCGGCCCTGTTCATCATCCGCGACGCCATCGCGCGCGGCGATCTGAAACCCGGGGGAACGATTGTCGAGGGGACCGCGGGCAATACCGGCATCGGCCTGGCGCTTGTCGGGGCGTCGATGGGATTCAAGACCGTGATCGTGATTCCCGAGACGCAATCCGAAGAGAAAAAGGACATGCTGCGCCTCGCCGGCGCGCAACTGGTACAGGTGCCCGCCGCGCCGTATCGCAACCCCAACAACTTTGTCCACTATTCGCGCCGCCTGGCGGAGGAGTTGAACAAGATGGAACCGAACGGCGCGATCTGGGCCAACCAGTTCGACAACGTGGCGAACCGTCAGGCGCATGTGGAAACCACGGGACCGGAAATCTGGGAGCAGACCAACGGCAAGGTGGATGGCTTCGTCTGTGCGGTCGGGTCCGGGGGCACCATCGCCGGAGTCGCGGACGCCTTGCAGCCCAAGGGGGTCAAGATCGGTCTGGCCGATCCGATGGGCGCGGCGCTCTACAGCTATTATACGACCGGCGAACTTGCGATGGAAGGCGGCTCGATTGCCGAAGGGATCGGCCAGGTGCGCATCACCAAGAACCTCGAAGGGTTCAAGCCCGACTTCGCCTATCAGGTGCCGGATGACGAAGCCTTGCCCTATATCTTCGCTCTCTTGCGCGAAGAGGGGCTGGTCATGGGCGGATCGACCGCGATCAACATCGCCGGCGCGGTGCGTCTGGCCAAGGACATGGGGCCGGGGCACACGATCGTCACCATCCTGTGCGACTATGGGACACGCTATCAGTCCAAACTGTTCAACCCGCAATTCCTGCGCGAAAAGGAGCTCCCGGTCCCGGATTGGATGACCGAAGCCCCCCGCAGTATTCCGGGCGTGTTCGAGGACGCGTGATGGCCTGGCTGGGCCGGCTGCTGATCGTCGCTGCGGCGGTCCTGCTGCTTGGGTTGAGCGGGCAGGCTTCGGCGCAGCTGTCCGAAACCCAGACCGAATTTTACCAGGGCTGGCTCAAGACCGCGCAGCGGGCGGAAGAGGTGGTGAAGGCCAACCGGGCTTCGGTGGCTGCGCTGGAGAACCTGCGGAACGAAATCAGCCAATACCGCGACACGTTCAACCGCGAGCGCAACGCCAACACCGAGAGAATCCGGACGCTGGAAAGCCAGCTCAAGGCTTTGGGTCCGAAGCCCGAGGATGGAACGGAAGAACCGCAGGACATCGCCCAGCTTCGAACCCATCTCGAAAGCCAGCTGGACCAGTTGCGCGTTCCGCGCATCATTTCGGAAGAGGCGTTCAGCCGGGCCAACGGGCTGATCAACGAGATCGACCGGATCATACGGGACCGTCAGGCCAAGGAACTGTTGTCGCGCGGGCCGTCGCCGCTGAACCCGAGCCACTGGCTTGAGGCCTGGTCGGATGTCAAGGACGCGACGCTTTCCCTGACGAACGAGTTTGTCGCGAACATCCGCAGCGATGTGACGCGCGAACAGGTGCAGTCGCGCGCGCCGGTCATCATCATCCTGGTCCTGATCGCCTTCGTGCTGCTGTGGCGCGGCAAACGTTGGGTCGAACGTTTCGGGGATTTTCTGCGCTCTCTGGGCGGCGCCGGTACCGGGGTGTGGACCTTTATCGTGTCGCTGTTTCGCATCGTCCTGCCGTGGATCGGTGTGCTCTGCCTGGTCACCGCGCTGTCGTTGAGCGGTGTGCTCGGCCTGCGCGGGACGCTGGTGTTGAATCAGGTTCCGTACTGGGCCGCGATCATCCTGTATTTCGAATGGATCGGGCGCCAGATCTTCGTCATGGGCTCCTCGAACAAGTTCCAGAGGTTGACGGCGGCGCAGATCGCGGAGGTGCGGGTACATATCAGCCTTCTGGCGATCCTTCTGGTAATGCATGATTTCGTGAACCTGTTCGAGGAGATCGAGAACGTCTCGGACGCGACCCGCGCCGTTGTCGGGTTCCCGGTCATCGTCGCGACCGCGCTGGTGCTGTTGCGCGTCAGGCAGATTCGCCACAAGGACGACGGCGGCGAAGGCGATGACAAACCGTCGCCACGGGCGGCGGGCTTTGGACAGATGGTCGAGGTTCTGCGGCGCGGCATGTTCCTGCTGGGCATCGCCTCGCCGCTGCTTGCCGTGCTGGGCTATTCCCATGCCGCCGAGGCGATCGTCTTTCCGGCCGTCAAGACGCTGGCTCTGATCGCGGCTCTGGTGATCGTACAACGGTTTCTGGGCAACGTGTATGGCTGGCTCACCGGACAGGGCGAGGCGGCTTCGGATTCGCTGTTTTCGGTCCTGGTCGGGTTCGTTCTGGCCGTTGTGGCGTTGCCCATCCTGGCGCTCTACTGGGGCGCGAGAGAGGCCGATCTGCGCGAGATCTGGTCGCAGATCCTGCAGGGTTTCGACATTGGCGGGGTCACGATATCGCCATCGAACTTCCTGACTTTCGTGGCGGTCTTTGCCATCGGCTATGGTTTGACCCGTCTATTGCAAGGTGGATTGCGAAACTCGCTGCTCCCCAAGACCAAGATCGACCCGGGCGGTCAGAATGCGATCGTGGCCGGCACCGGTTATGTCGGTGTTTTCGTGGCGGCGCTGGTCGCGATCACCGTGGCCGGGTTCGACCTGTCGTCGCTGGCCATCGTGGCCGGCGCCTTGTCGGTGGGTATCGGTTTCGGGCTGCAGACCATCGTGTCCAACTTCGTTTCCGGAATCATTCTGCTGGTCGAACGCCCGATCTCGAAAGGCGACTGGATCGATGTCAACGGCATGATGGGCTATGTTCGGGACATTTCGGTGCGCTCGACCCGGATCGAAACCTTCGACCGGACCGACGTGATCATCCCGAACTCGGACCTGATCAGCGGCGTCGTCACCAACTACACGCGCGGCAATACCGTCGGGCGCGTGATCGTTCCGGTCGGCGTGGCGTACGGAACCGATACGCGCAAGGTGGAGACAATCCTGAAGGAGGTCGCGAACGCGCATCCCATGGTTCTGGCCAATCCGGCGCCCAACATCGTGTTCCAGGGTTTCGGCGCGGATTCGCTGGATTTCGAGATCCGGGCGATCCTGCGCGACGTGAACTGGGTGCTTTCGGTCAGATCCGACATGAACCACGAAATCAACCGCCGTTTCGTCGAAGAAGGAATCGAGATTCCCTTTGCGCAGCGCGACGTGTGGCTGCGCAACCCCGAGACCCTGCGCGCCGGAGCGGAGGGGACACCGCCCGGATCGGATCGCCCGGACGGGAAGGAGGCCACACCGGCCCGCACCGAGGGCCCGATCGAGATGACGGAAGCGGACCTGGAAACCGGAGGCGGCGATGACGACTGAACCCCTGTTTCGGGAAGACGCCTATTTACGCCGGGCGACGGGCACGGTTGTCGGCCACACTTCCGAAGGCGGCGTGATCCTCGATCGGACCGTGTTCTATCCGACCGGGGGCGGACAGCCGGGCGATTCCGGTGGTTTGACATGGCAGGACGGACGGGCCGGCGTCACGACCGCAACCAAGGGCGAAGGGGATGCCATCGCGTTGACGTTGACCGAGGGGAGCGACCTGCCGCCGGTCGGCACGGAGGTGATTCAGGAGCTGGACTGGGCGCGGCGGTATGGCCACATGCGCGTACATACGGCGCTGCATCTTCTGTCCGTCGTGATACCGCTCGAAGTGACGGGCGGATCCGTCGGGGCAGAAAAGGGGCGACTGGATTTCAACATGCCCGAGGCTCCGTCCGACAAGGACGCATTGCAGGCGGAGCTTCAGGCTTTGATCGACCGGGATCTCGCGGTGACACAGGACTGGATCACCGAGGCGGAGCTGGATGCCAACCCAACTCTGGTCAAGACGATGTCGGTGGCGCCGCCGCGCGGATCGGGCCGGGTGCGGCTGATCGGAATCGGGCAGGGCGCGGATCGGGTCGATCTGCAGCCCTGCGGCGGCACGCATGTGGCCGGCACCGGCGAGATCGGGCGCATCCGGCTGGGAAAGATCGAGAAAAAGGGCCGGCAGAACCGTCGGGTCTATCTGCATCTGGAGCCGTGAATCCCCGGATTGGCCCCTTGCAAATTCCGGTCTGATCGTCCAAATAACGCCGACACGGAGAGGTGGCCGAGTGGTCGAAGGCGCACGCCTGGAAAGTGTGTAGGCGGGAAACCGTCTCCAGGGTTCGAATCCCTGTCTCTCCGCCACCCATTCCAGTCTCATTTCAGCGACGTTTTTTGACCGGGAATTGCACCGCAATCCCCGGGGCTTGGTGTGCCGTGTTGTGACCTGAGACGGAGGTTTCGGCACGCTTTGGGCTCGGGTTGACGGGAAGTCTCTGTTCGGCGATTTGGCGGGTTCGGTTTGAGACGTTTTCCCTGATTACCGGCAATTTACAGGGAATTCCGTCGAACAAACCCTGTTCGCACGAATATGGCTACACCTAACGCGCTGTTTTTGTGCGGCTTTCCAGAGATTTCCCTAAGTGCTGGAACAGGGAATTTTCTGGCGCGAACAGGGAAGCTTGTCGATCAGTACAGGGAACCCAAAACGAAGATCAGGGAAGCCCGGACACCCGCTCAGCTAAAGCCGAAGAGCTGCTCCTGTTCCCGCCAATCGACAGGGTGGATGACGGTGGTCAGACGTTTGAGCGACAACTCCGGCGGTTGCGACCCATCAAGAATGGCGGCCTGGATCTTCGGCGACAGAAAGGCGAGCTGGGTACGGGTGCGGATGAAGGCGTCGGAGTGGTTTTCGCGCCGGGCGAGGTCGGAGAGGGTGGTGCCGGATTTCAGCTCGCGGGCCCAGGCATGGGCCCGGATCAGCATGGCGCGAAGCTGCGGATCCGGTTTCGGTTCCATGTCTCCGGCGATGATCCTTGTCTCGACACCGCGGCGGCGCAGATCGAAGGGCGCGGCCATCTGCAGCAGGGAGGGGTGGAGATCGTCCACGGCAACGCAGAGGATCCTGGCCAGTTCCCGGCCATCCAGCTGGAGTTCGATTTGCCCGCGTCGGAGAGTGCCGGACTGGATCAGGTCGGAGCTCTCTGCGCCGCCGGCATCGGTCAATCCGGCGGCAAGCCCGCGCAGGTGTTTCGCGGCGGCGGTTGTCGCCTCGGCTTCGGGCTGGATGAGGAGCCTGTGTTTTCGCGCCGCGGCTTCAAGATGAGATGCCACGATGCGGGCCACGGCGGTCTCCAGTGCCGGACCCGGCAATCGCAAGCCAGTGGGATCGGCGCCGCCAGAGATCAGCCGGTTGGAGATGTAGTAGCGCAACCGCCGGCCCTTGCGGGTGGTGTGGGTCGGCGTCAGCCGGTCGCCGGTTTCGTCCCGTAGCAGACCGGTGAGCCAGGCGCCGGGATCCGTCGCGCTGGAATTGGGGCCAGGCGATGAGCGGGCGCGGGACCGGCGGGACGCCTGCTGCATCAGATCCTGCACCCGGTTCCAGAGGTCTTCCCCGATGATGGCGGGGTGCTGGCCGGGCCAGACCTTGTCCTTGTGCCGGATGCGGCCGAGGTAGACCGGGTTGCGCAGCAGGTAATAGATCTGCCCGCGCGACAGGACGTGACCGCCTTTGACGGTGCCGTCGGACCGGTCCACCCGCTTCGACCGCAACCCGTCCCGGGCGGCAATCTCTGCGACCTGGCTCAGGCAACCCCGCTCCGCGTAGAGATCGAACAGCCGCCGCACCGTTCGCGCCTCGCCGTCATTGATGATCAACGTGCGGGCTTTCGGGTCGGGATGGCGGTCATAGCCCAGGGGCAGGTTGCCGCCCATCCAGAGGCCCTTCTTCTTGGAGGCGGCGATCTTGTCGCGGATGCGCTCGGCGGTCACTTCGCGTTCGAACTGGGCGAAGGACAGCAGCACGTTCAGCGTCAGCCGCCCCATCGAGGAGGAGGTGTTGAAGGCCTGCGTCACCGACACGAAGGAACAGTTGGCCTGCTCCAGCCGCTCGACCAGCCGGGCAAAATCCGCCAGCGACCGGGTCAGCCGGTCGATCTTGTAGACCACCACCATGTCGACCCGCCCGGCATCGACCTCGTCGAGCAGGCGTTGCAGGGCAGGGCGCTCGAGCGTGCCGCCGGAAAGGCCGCCATCGTCATAGCGGTCCGGCAGCAGCTTCCAGCCCTCGTGGCGCTGGCTGGCGATGTAAGCGGCACAAGCCTCGTGCTGGGCGTCCAGCGAGTTGAAATCCTGATCCAGCCCTTCCTCGGAGGATTTGCGCGTGTAGATGGCGCAGCGGGTTTTCGGGCGCGGGCTCACGTGGTGACCTTTCCGCCCAGGCCGAAGAACCGGGGCCCGGACCAATGCGCGCCGGTGATCTCACGCGCGATGGCCGAGAGCGACCGGTAGGCGCAGCCGTTCCAGACAAACCCGTCCTCGGTGACATCGACCACATGGGTGACCCCGTTCCATTCGCGCAACAGGCGCCCACCCGGTTTGAGGGCGGGGCTTTGATTGCGCGATGGCGGTTTCGAGCCGTCTTCAAGCGCGGTCTTGACTTGCCGTGGCAGCCCGCCGCAACGGCGGGACTGCAGTTCAAAGGCAAGAAAGCGGCGCAGGAACGGCATGCTCATCTTCCTGGGTGCAGGGGTGCCGAACACCCGCTGCCAGAGCGCCAGAAGGTCGCCGCGATCCATGACCTTCAGATCAGCGATGTCGACCGCCGCCATCACGACCCGCCCTCCGATGCGTCGCCCATGTGGTAGGTGGCGGGTTCACCGGGTGTGTCCGATGCGCGCCGTTCGATCAAAACACCTTTCTTGCGCAGCATGCTGAGCGCCGCCCGGGCCGAGTGTTGCTGCCAGCCTGTGGCCTTGCAGATCGCCGCAAGGCTGGCACCGGTCGGGCGGCGTAGCATGGCCTGCACCTTGGCGGTCTTGGTTTGCCGGGATTTGGACATTGGTTTCTCCTTTGGTTCGGGGGCCGGCAGAAGGCCGGACCCGGTACCGAGGAGGGCCCGAACGGTTCGGGCGTGGCACCAGTGATGCGTGGTTCAGGTGTGGAGTCCAGAACTTTCTGAACAAGACTGTGGACTAGGGTTGGGTCAGGGCCTGGAAAGTACCACACCCATGATTCTTCAAAAGTAACAATGAGTTAACTTCGCGCGTGGTCGATTTAGGTCTTGCGGTCGAACGTTGCTGCGACTATTCTCTGCTATGTGCCTTGCGACACAGAGAGAGGACTTTGTCACATTCGCATGGCGCCCCCGGGAGACGCATTCGTGCGGCCGACGGGGATCCAGAACACGGGGTGGAAGAACCGGATCTTTCGGTTCGGAGTCGCCCCGGCGTTTGCTCCGAACATTCCGATGCGATCCGAAGTGCAACCCAGCCGCTCACGCGGTGTGATCCATAGGAGGCGCAAATGCGCAAGTCCTCTCAAAGCCAGGATGCCCCGGCATCGACCAAACCCGTCTGGATGGCCGACAAGGTTGTCCGGACGCCGATTTCCGAACTCAAGCCCTATGCCAACAACAACCGCATCCATACAGCCAGGAACATCGCCAAGCTGAAAGCGTCCGTGGCGCAGTTCGGCTTTGTCACGCCGATCCTGGTCGATGGCAACGGGGTGATCATCGCCGGTCATGGCCGGTTCGAGGCCGCCAGGGCGCTGGGGTTGAAGGTTGTGCCGACCGTTGTGGCGGATCACCTGTCGGATGCGGAGGTGCGCGCCTTGCGCATCGCCGACAACAAGCTGGCGGAACTCTCGGACTGGAACACCGACGCATTGCGGATCGAGTTTGCTGAACTGATCGACCTTGGCCGCGAAGTCACGCTCGACTTCGGGCTCGACATCACCGGATTCGAAACGCCGGAGATCGACGTCATCATCTGCGGCGACCACGATACGGCCGAGCCGGAATCCGTGGACGTCCCTGATCCGGGCAAACCGGCCGTGACGCAACCGGGTGATCTCTGGCTGCTGGGCGATCACCGGATCCTCTGCGGCGACGCGCTGGCGGAGGCCAGCTATGCGCGGGTGCTGGACGGCGATGCGCCGTGCATGGTGTTCACGGACCCGCCTTACAACGTGCCGGTCAATGGCCACGTTCGGTCCGGCAATTCCGACCGGCACCGCGAGTTCGCCATGGCCTCGGGCGAGATGACCGAGGCGGAGTTCCGGGCGTTCCTTGAAACCGTCCTCAGGCGTATCGAGGCGCGCCTGTCGCCGGGAGGCATTGCCATGATCTGCATGGACTGGCGCCATATCGAGGAACTGATCGCGACGGGCAAGGCCGGCGGTCTGGAGATGATCAACCTGTGTATCTGGAACAAGACCAATGGCGGCATGGGCAGCCTCTATCGCTCCAAGCACGAGCTGGTCTGCATCTTCCGGAAACCGGGCGCGCCGTACATCAACAACGTCGAATTGGGCAAGCACGGCCGCAACCGCACCAATGTCTGGGACTATGCCGGGGTGAACAGCTTCGGCAAGACCCGCGCGGCCGACCTGGTCGATCATCCGACCGTCAAGCCGACGGCACTGGTGGCGGATGCGATCATGGATGTCAGCCATCGCGGTGATGTGGTGCTGGACGCCTTTGGCGGCTCCGGCGCCACGCTGCTGGCTGCCGAAAAGACCGGCCGGCGGGCGCGGCTCATCGAACTCGACCCGGCCTATGTCGATGTCGCCATCCGTCGCTGGCAGGAGATGACCGGCGCGACAGCCGTGCATGACGCCTCCGGCCAGAGCTTTGAAGACCGCACCGCGATCCTTGCGGCCGAAGCTGAAAAGGAGGTCGGTCATGTCTGATCAGCAGGACAACTACGAGGTCGGGTACGGCAAGCCGCCGAAACACAGCCGGTTCCAGAAGGGCCAATCCGGCAATCCGAAGGGGCGTCCGAAGGGCGCGAAAGGTCTGAATGCCAACCTCAAGCGGGAAATGGAAAGCAAGATCAGAGTGCTGAAGGGTGGCCGCGAGGTTTACATCTCCAAAACCGAAGCCCTGGCAAAGCGTTTGATGGAAAAAGCCCTGAAAGGAGACATGTCGGCCATCAAGTTGTTGACCCAGCTTGACGGTGAGTTGTCAGCACAGGTCGAGCGAGAGGCAGAGGCAAGCAGCCATGCGGACACGCCCGAGCCGGTCGACTATGACATTCTCCGGGATTTCTTTTCCGCCCCGCGAGCCGGCGAAGAAACCGTCGAAGACAAGGAGACCGATGATGACGGCACCTGATCCCATCCTGATCCGGCGGGCAGCAAACGATGTCTGCCGGAACAACTTCTTTCCTTTCGTATGGAAAACGTTCGACACCCTCCACCACGGCGCCAATGACAAGTTTGAACCGGCCTGGCATGTGCGCGCCATGTGCCATGAACTCGACAACGTGCGGATCGGCGAGACCCACCGGCTGGTCATCAACATTCCACCCCGGTGTCTCAAGTCCGTAACGGTTGCCGTGGCTTATGTGGCCTTCCTGCTGGGGCATCATCCCGGGGCCAAGATCATCGTGGCCAGCTACGGTCTCGATCTTGCCCGCAAGCATTCCGAGGATTGCCGGCGGGTCATGTCTTCGCGCTGGTACCAGGAGATGTTCCCGGACACCCGGCTGGCGAAGAAGGGCAATACGTCGGAGGAGATCCGGACGACGAAGGGCGGCAGCCGCAAGGCGGTGTCCATCGGCAGTTCCGTCACCGGCCATGGCGCCGACTACATCATCATCGATGATCTGCTGAAGGCCGGGGACGCCAATTCCGAGGTGGAACTGGTCCGGGCGCAGGAGTTTATCGAGGGCACGTTGCTGTCGCGGTTTGACAACCCCGGCGAAGGCCGGGTGGTGATGATCGCACAACGTCTGCACGAGATGGATCCGCCGGGCTACCTCCTCGACAAGGGCACCTACCGCCACCTGAACCTGCCGGCCATCGCGGAGGAGAACGAGGTCGTGCCGATCGGGCGCGGGCAAGTGCATCGGCGCAAGCCCGGGGATCTTCTGTTTCCGGCGAGGCTCGACCGGGCGACACTCGATCGCATGCGCCGTGAAATGGGGTCCGCGGTCTTCAACTGCCAATACCAGCAGAACCCGATCGCGCCCGACGGGTCTCCGCTTCGCTGGGAGTGGTTCAAGACCTACGAAACTGCGCCGGATATGCGCCTGTGCCAGCTTGTGGTCCAGAGCTGGGACACCGGCACTTCGTCAGATCCGCGGTCGGACTTTTCCGTTTGCACCACCTGGGGGTTTTGGGACAACGCCTGGTATCTGCTCGATGTCTGGCGTGGGCAACTGGACTACCCGGATCTCAAACTCAAGGCGCTCGCATTGGTCCGCCAGTGGAACCCCGACACGGTTCTGATCGAGGATGCGGCGACCGGTCGCCCCTTGTTCCAGGAACTGTTCCAGGATGACAAGCGCTACGTTCGCATGGCCCCGGAGAAAGACAAGGAGATCCGGTTCGCCGCGGCCTGCGCAGCGGTGGAGGAGGGCAGGGTGTACCTGCCTGTTGAGGCGCCCTGGTTGCCGATGTTCAAGCGCGAGCTGCAGTCCTTCCCGCGGGGTCGCAACGACGACCAGGTCGACAGCTTCAGCCAGTTCCTGAACTGGTCCAAGAGCAACGGCTTCTATCGCAGCCTGGGACGCGAGCACCCGATCAATCTCGAGCGCCGCGAACGCAACCGGTCGCGTGTAAGGCGGCGGTAACGCCGCCGACTTCTCAAGTAAGATAGCCAACCGGCGCTCGATTCTGGCTCATAACCTGAAGGTCGTAGGTTCAAATCCTACCCCCGCAACCAAAAATCTACGGAAAAACAGACACTTACGGACGCGCCTGCAACGGCGCTCGTAAGCTGTTTTTTCTTGCTCACCACTTGCTCACCAAATCGCCCGTTCTCCAGACGCAGCGCTGGCGATCGTGCCACGTGTTTCGCAAAGTAGGCGAATCGGTTGTGACGTGACGTGTGTGAGACTTGGTGAAGCCCGAAGCACTTGGCCGGGTGAATGCTCGGCCTTCGATAGCCGAAAACTGCGCATTGCCGCCGCTCACGACGCGAAAGCGCTTCGCATGTACAGCATCACCCTGTACCCCGGAAGCAGCCATTCGTGTTTGGCGCGGCGATTGGCCGTGACGAGCCCGAATTGCCCAGTGCCGCATTGCGCTCCAATGTCCGCTGTTTGGGATACGGCCAGAAACGTAAAAAAACCCAAGGTGGCTTCGTCAAGGGTTTGTAGCGCATGTAAGCGCCGTAAATGCATCCAGGAAATGTATGAGTTCCGGTTTTTCCGACTGTTGTTCTTTGTTTCGCGAAAATGTTGACTGCTTGAAAAACTTCGCGGAATAGTCGGCAGGGGGGACGTGATGCCAACATTCGACAGTGAAAACGCCGCGAAGCTGCACCGGGAGATACACAGTCATCTCCCTTCCGATCCAGCTCTGCGGGTAAAAACACTTGAGAGCCTCGCAGTAGAACGGGGACTCGTCGCGCCGGAAAGCTTGGACGCTTGGATCGAAGCGTATTCCGAGCATATTGGACCGATGAGGGGCGCCCGGGTCGTGGCTCGATCGTGGCTCGATCCAGACTTTCGCGAAAAACTTCTTGAGAATGCTGCCAAGGCTATCAAGCAGTTTGATTATCAAGGCGACGCGACAGCACATCTAAAGGCGGTCGAGAACACCGACACGCAGCACAACATGGTCGTGTGTACGCTATGCTCTTGCTATCCCTTTTCAATCCTGGGGATGTCACCGGCGTGGTACAAATCGACCGAATACCGCGCCCGCGCCGTTCGAGAGCCTCGAAAAGTGCTTGCAGAGTTCGGAGTGGCACTCCCTGAAGATGTGGGCGTCCGCGTCTGGGACAGCACTGCCGAGCTCCGCTATATCGTTGTCCCGCAACGGCCCTCGGGAACCGATGGGTGGAGTGAGGAGCGCCTGGCAGCTCTTGTCACTCGAAACTCCATGATCGGGACAGAACGAGATTTGAAGGCGGAGGCGGGCTGATGGACGGCATTCACGATCTCGGCGGCGTTGAAGGTTTTGGCCCGGTGCCCGTAACGAGCGGCGACAAGGATTTCCGCGACTTGGAAGATTGGGAAAAACGCGCCTTTGCGTTGAGCTGGTCGCCGATTGCGCCCGGCAGCACCATCGACTGGTTTCGCCACGGGCTCGAACGCATGGTGCCAGCTGACTACCTTGCCTTTTCCTACTTCCAAAAGTGGTGCACCAACGATCTGATGCGGATGCTCGACAACGGCACGATAACACTTGAGGACGTCAAACGCGGTCACGTACAAGATCCCGTTGCGCCGCCTCCTTCCATGACCGTTGAGGAAGCTGTGGCGGATGTGGCCGCGTCGGCTTTCAGTTTTGAGAGAGACACGTTGCAGCCACCCGCCTTTTCCGTCGGAGACACGGTCCAAGCGCGGCGTCATATCAGTGCAAATCATACCCGCCTTCCGCGGTATGTGCGCGGTCTGGAGGGGGCGGTTCTTACCCATCATGGCGCGCATGTGCTGCCAGACCGCAATGCCGAAGGTGTCGAGGTGCCGGAACATCTTTATACAGTTGGATTCCGCGCCGTTACATTATGGGGCGAGGATTCCGATCCGCGCGACGATGTCACGCTCGATTTGTGGGAAAGCTACCTTGTTCCGGTCTGACGATCCACTTGCCCCACCCCAGCCGGTCTTTGATGAGCCTTGGCAGGCGCAGGCGCTCGCGTTGGCAGACAATTTGGTCCAAGCCGGTCATATTACCGCGACGGCTTGGGCAGAAACGCTCGGCCAAGAATTGAGAAGCGCCGAGCGCAAAGGGGCTCCGGATGATCTTGGCACATACTATGCAGCAGTCCTGAGTGCACTTGAAACGCTCACAGAGAGTGCCGGTATCTGCGAGGAGACCCGCATGCAGCGTCGCAGCGACTGGGAGGCCGCATACCTTCGTACCCCTCACGGGAAACCGGTAACTCTTTGAGAGTTGTGGGCGTTCGAAAGCCAAGCAAGAGTTCAAGTAACGGCTGAGCTAATGATTGCAGTTACAAACAACCTTGTTTGGCCATCAATTTCTCACAAGCGGTCATTGGCGCAGCCGCAGCGATTTGGCGCTTTGTCCGCTCCATCGCCCTTGATGTGTGGCGCAGCGAAGGTCCGGTCCTTGATCGCCATGCTGGATACCGGGCGACTGCGAAGGGAATTGCTGCACCGCCGAGAATGACTGCGAAGTCGGCAAACTTGCCGTTGAACCTGGATCGGCGCCAAGCAGCACAGCAGCGATGACGTCGATGGCAGCGAACTGCGCATTCCTGCCGTTCAATGTTTCCTGGCAAATGTCAGGCAAGCGGGACTATGAGGACTCTTGGCCCTTCTCGCGAAACAAGACCTACCGCTGCAGAACTCTTGAACTCCTGTTCCCATCCAATCGCAGATGACAAGCTGATCAGACCGGCGAACTGCTCAGTTCTTTACTGTCCATGCTTGATGTTCAGATACAACACCACCGATTTTGCAACCAGTGCAGGGTCTTCGAATATCATGTTGTGACCAATACCTGGCAACCCGATCAGCGTCGTCTCCGGGCGGCTCGTGGCGAGATTGAAGGCATTCTGGGGTACGGCAACGCGATCCAGCAGACCCTGCACGATAAGCATTGGCGCTGTGCCGCCCTGAGGCCAGATGTCATCGGGTGTGCGGTTGTTGATTGCCATCTGCGTTGTGCCCAACTCGGGATAGTGGCCTTCGAGCAGGCGGGAGGCCTTGTCAGCATTGGCGGGCGCGAAGTCGGTCATCTGGACGATCTCGAGCAACTCGTCCTTCGGAGTGTTTGGGTCGTCCCTGCGTCCGTAGGCGTCTATGATGTCCTGCGAGGGCAGGATTTCGCCGCCGGCCCCAAGCGCGATCAGGGTGAGCACCCGGTCCGGCTCCATGGAGGACGCGGTGCGCATTACGCGCTGGCCAAAGGTCTTTCCGAGCAGGTGGACTTTTTCGGCACCGATATCGTCCGCCACCCGCCAGATGTCGGCGGCGAGGTCGAACAAGGTGGCCTCGTCGAGCGGCCCGTCGCTGCCGCCAATGCCACGAGGACTGATTGCAATCGCGCGATAGCCGGCTTCCGAAATCAGCTCTGCGATCTCCACGAGATCCTCGGCCGAACGGCCGTTTCCGGGAGCCATCAGAACAGTTTCGTCCCCGGCGCCATAGGAGAAGTATTCTACGTTGATGCCATTACTCGACGCCACTTGCGGATCGGTTTCGGCAAATGCCGGTGAGAAGGCGCCGAGTGCATATATGAGCACGCCTTTCATGGCTGCCCGATGGATAGACCAATTCATTGATTTTCCTCACGAACGAAAGAGAGAACGGCCCCGCAATGAAGCCGTCCGGATGAGATTCCGGAGATGTTTCTGGACTATGCCCACCTATCGGACGTGGATCAAGACGATCGTCTGTACGAACCGTACGAAGAGTTCCATGCGATAAAAAAAGTACAAACTTGGCATGGTAACGGGGACTGGCGCAACTCGATGAGCAGATCGGTCTGCTTGCCACGCCTTGTACCGACAGCCGTGACAAGAACCGATCTCTTTCCAGAGTGCAGAACAGTCATCCGATAAAAACCGTCGGATGTCTGCCAGGTCGGCAAACTTGCCGTTGAACCTGGATCGGCGCCAAGCAGCACAGCAGCGATGACGTCGATGGCAGCGAACTGCGCATTCCTGCCCTTTAGGCCCGGTTTTGCATTGTCTGCTCTGCAAACGGGGTCTCAATTTGGCGGCAGGTAGGGATCGAGTGTGCCAAGCGGGATAGGTGGTTCAGAAGCGAGCGTGGTCTGGAATTCGACAATCTTGCTGAAGATGACCGGAAGAACCCAGGTGGATTGCTCCTGAACCGGATACTCCTCTTTCGGGTCGGTGATCAGGTTATAGATCCGGGGCACGTTGAGCGGCAGCGGTTCGCTGTTCATGTTCTCGAGTTCAACTAGGTGTACCTTCCAGTTGCGCCACTTGTACCCGTAGATGTCATCGTTGTTGTAGATGATGAAGCCCTCGCGGTTGGACGTCTCCTGCTCTCCGAGAAAGAAATCGGATTGATCCACACCGTCGATGATACGGTCGTCGGGCGTTTCGAAACCAGCAAACTCGGCAAGCGTCGGCAGCATGTCCACGAGGTGGACGATCTCATTGCTGGTTGTGCCAGCTTCGATCCGTCCCGGCCACCTGGCAAGGAACGGAACCCGCAGCGATCCCTCCCAGGCTGTGAAATAGGCACCGCGCCAAGGCCCAGCCGTGCCGTGCCATGGAGCGAAATACTCCGGCCCGTTGTCACTCAGCCAGAGGACGAGCGTATCGTCCTCGATCCCGAGGTCTCTGATCGCATCAAGGACTTGTCCGGACCGGAAGTCGATTTCGGCCAGTACGTCGGCGTAGTGGCCATTGCCGGTAATCCCGTCGAAATCCGGATGCGGAAGAGTTGGCAGATGGGGCTGCGTAAAGGGCACAAAGGCAAAGAACGGTGTGTCGGCAGCAACCTGCCGCTGCATGAAGTCGATGGCGAGTTCTGTCAGATCACCATCGATCTCCCGCCGGGCGGCGACATCGTATGGCTTGACGTCCGTTGGAGCCTCACCGCGCACCGCCCTCTGGATCATCGGTTGTCCGCTGACCGAGGCATCGAACTGGAACTGCGACGAATACTCTGATTCATCGGTCGTGTTCGCGACCCCGTACCACTCGTCAAACCCCTGGTCGGTCGGGAAGCGCCCCGGCATGTCGCCGAGGTGCCACTTGCCGAACATACCCGTTGCGTAGCCCGCGTCCGAAAACAACTCGGCCATGGTCACTTCCCAGTTGGTCATTCCGTAGGGGACACCCCAGACGACCTTTGTGGTGCCCGAACGTATAGGACGACGGCCTGTCATGAGGGCCGAACGGCTGGGTGTGCACTGCGGTTCGACATTGAAGTTGAGCAGGCGCATGCCCTCTTCGGCCAGCGCATCAAGGCGGGGTGTCGCCGCTCCGCGCAGTTCACCACCGCCGTAGACGCCCAACTCGCCCCAGCCCAGATTATCGACCATCAAGATGACGACATTGGGTCGTTCGGCCGTCTCTGCAAACGTCGAGGTTCCGCAGAAGACACAGGCCGCGAACGGGAGCAGGAGCGCACTGAACGGATTTCGCATCGGGTTTCCCTCGTCTCGGTTTCACGGTTCGAGGAGGACCTACAGTCCTCGCGTTGTCGCCAAGCCCATCGGTAGGACAATCGTCCTAATCTTGGCTTGGCAGGTCGGTCTGTGTCAATGTTGCGTTCCGGCAGGATGCAAAGCTATCTGGGAGCAATGGACAAGAAGATCGTAAATTTCATACCCGGCTCGGTGGTGGATCTGCTTCAGGAACTGGTTTCCCAGCGTCCGGTTGCGAAAGGCGTCGAAGGGCTTCCGAGCGGCGACAGGACCAAGCGTCGGATACTCGATGGAGCGTTGTCGCTTTTCATCAATGCACGAGCAGAAGATTTCACCATGCGCAACCTCGCGAACAGCCTGGATATGCGGGTGGGCAATCTGACCTATCACTACAGGACCAAACACGATCTCCTCGACAGTCTGGTGCGAGATCGACTTGCTGATTACGCAAACGATATCCTGATTTGTCTGCAGTTGGACGAAGCCACACCTCAGGATGCGCTCGACAGGGTCGTGATACTGCTCGTTCAGGATCTGCGCCGACCGGAGATCGCCTTCTTCCCGCAGCTCTGGGCGCTTTCCCTGCATGATCCCACCGCAGCCAGGCTGATGGACAGTATACATGAGGCAGAGCGTCAGGTGATCTCCGGCTTGATCGGAGCCAGCAAGCCTGACTGGCCGCAAAAAGACTGCGATGCGCTTGCTCTTCACATCACTGCTGCAATCGAGGGCCTCACGCTGTTCATTGGCCAGAGCAAGAAGTCCCAGGGGATCTACGCTGCGCCCGAGGATGAGATCCTCCGCGTGCTTAAAAGAGCGATGTAGTCTCGAAACGGTCAACGCAGTCATCCGAGCCTTTCCCTCAGATGACCGCAAGGTCGGCAAACTAACCGCGTATGCGATGCACTGTCTGGCCAATCACTGCGACGGCACCGCCAGCAGTGCCATCTGTAGAAAATTTCCGTCCGTGGTCATCTCGACAGCATGGCCCACGCTCGCGCTACCGAACTCGGCATCGGCCGCACCCGAACCGAAAGTGTCGCCGTAGTCAGTCCACTCGATCCTCTCGGAGAGTCCAGTCCAGTCGATGTTCTGGCTTGCCGGGTTAATGGATGCGCCGATGGCGAGCACGGCACCGCCGGCGGGAGCGTCGATGGACGCCGAGGTGCCGTTTACAGCAACGGAAAAAACTCCGCCCGTATCCAAGATGGGCAACGGTTATCTGCGCCGCCTGCTGGTCGTAGGCGCCACATCAGTGACGCGGCGCGCGGAGACGACCCACACACGAACCGGGGCCTGGGTCAGATCCCTTCTGGAGCGCAAACCGACGAGGCTCGTCACCGTGGCCATTGCCAACAAGACCGCCCGAACCGCTTGGGCGCTGCTTGCCAAGGGAGAAACATACAGGGCCGCGCCGGCCGCCTGACAAAGGGAGACACATGCGGCAACCAGGCGTCGCCGCGAAAGAACGCAAGGGCAAACGTGAGTGATGATGATCGAACGGATCCGCTGCCGGGACATCCCGGGGTGCTGCCAGGGCTACCGAGCTCGATCGTCTGATTGGGATCCGGCATGCGGACTTCATCAAGGCCAGCGGTCACATGCACCGCGCACAAAGGCCGGACAAATGACCGCAACCTGCTTTGATCAATGCCGTTAAAAAACCCCTTGCAAAACCGGGGCCAATGGTATGGACCCCGCCGCCCTCGAGCGATGACCCTTAGGAAGTCAAATCGGGAGAAGGAGACATACCATGAAAGTCGTACGT